>JBGTEI010000265.1:0-5293 GCA_041747875.1 Pyrinomonadaceae bacterium
ATGGGCAATCTCCGGCCAGTTCTTTTGCCTTTTCAATATTTTCTGCCGCGAAAGTTACAAAAATTCTTGATGGTGATTCGCTGAAAAGTTGAGTCGCTGTATCCAGATTCCAATCATTTAACTCAATTACAGCACCGTTAACGTCGTTATTTAGTGAAGCGAAACACTGCTCCGCGATCGCAACCGCAAGTCCGCCGTCCGAACAATCGTGCGCCGAATTTATCAAACCTGCATCGTTTAATTTCAAACACGTGTCCTGAACTTTTTTCTCCAGATCCAGATCAATTTTTGGCACCTCGCCGATCTCGATCAGTTCATTTGTTGTGTATCCGAGGATCGTTTGCGCATATTCGCTGACCGAAATATCGTCGTTCGTAGTTCCAAGAAGTGCGATCAGATCGCCCTCATTTTTGAATCCCTGCGTGATGATGTTCTTTGTGTTCTCGATCAAGCCAACCATACCGATCGTCGGTGTCGGTAAAACACCGTCTCCATCGGTTTCATTGTAGAAAGAAACATTCCCGGAAATGATCGGCGTTTCAAACATCTCACACGCTTCTTTTATTCCGTCGATAGTTTCGGAAAATGCCCACATGATCTTGGGACGTTCCGGCGAGGCAAAGTTTAAGCAATTCGTTACTGCGATCGGCTTTCCGCCAACACAGACATTGTTTCGAGCGGCTTCTGCGACGGTAAGTTTTGCGCCTTCTTTCGGGTTAACCGCCGAAAATCTTCCGTTGCCGTCAAGACACATCGAAACCGCACGACGCGTTTCCTTAACTCTCACAACCGCTGCATCTGCGCCCGGTAAGACAGCCGAATTTGTGCGGACCATGTGATCATATTGCTCGTAGACAAAATGTTTTGAACAGATATTTGGAGAAGCGAGAAGGCGGCGTAAAACGGCTGTCAAGTCCGGTGTCCCGCGTCCAACGTCCAACGTCCTCGTCCCAGACTTTGGACTCTGGACTTTGGACTCTGGACTTTTCATTGGGCGATTATAAAGCGGCGCTGCTTCCGTTAATTTATCAACAGGAAGATCGGCCATCAGTTCGCCAAGGTGATAGATCTTTAGCCGATTTCCTTCTACTACTTTTCCGATCACAACCGCATCGAGATCCCATTTATTAAAGATCTCGATGAGTTCATTTTCGCGTCCTGATTTTGCGACGATCAGCATCCGCTCCTGCGATTCGCTTAAAAGCATTTCGTAGGCGGTCATTCCGGTTTCACGCTGAGGCACGTCGTCTAAATATAGTTCTAATCCGTTTCCTGCGCGGTCTGCCATTTCGACAGAAGACGAGGTCAATCCCGCTGCGCCCATATCCTGAATTCCTTCGATCGCACCCGAACGCATACCTTCAAGACAAGCCTCGAGAAGGAGTTTTTCAAGGAACGGATCGCCTACCTGAACCGTTGGGCGTTTCTCCAAAGCTTCGTCGTCAAATTCCGCAGAAGCCATCGTCGCTCCGTGGATCCCGTCGCGTCCCGTTTTTGCGCCGACGTACATTACGGGATTTCCGATTCCCGATGCCTTTCCAAAAAAGATCTGATCCTTCCGGACGATACCGAGCGCAAACGCATTTACCAGCGGATTCAAATTATAGGCTTCATCAAATACGACCTCGCCGCCTACAGTTGGAACACCAAAGCAATTTCCGTAATGCGCAATTCCTTCAACCACGCCTTTTAAGATCGATTTATTTCGGTTAGCGATCTTTGACGTAGTTGCACTTTTCCCGTCAGCCACATCCTCAGGCACCGACACAAGCGGGCCAAATCTTAGTGAATTCATCGCCGCGATCGGTCTTGCGCCCATCGTGAAAACATCCCGCAGAATTCCGCCAACGCCGGTCGCCGCGCCCTGAAAAGGCTCGATAAAGCTCGGGTGATTATGGGATTCAACCTTAAACGCAACGCACCAGTCATCACCAATATCAACAACTCCGGCATTCTCGCCCGGAGGGACGACAACCCGCGGTCCGGTCGTCGGCAAGCGTTTTAAATGGATTCGTGAGGATTTGTAAGAACAGTGCTCAGACCACATAACGCTAAAAACACCGAGCTCTGTATAATTCGGCTCGCGTCCCATGATCTCTTTAACTTTTTCGTATTCTTCAAGCGTGAATCCGTGTTGATCGATGATCTCCGGAGTAATTTCAGGTTGATTCGTCATTAAAAACTCTTCTTATATGTTGTTGAAATAAAAAAAGAGAGTTTATTATCTGTGCGAAGGTTTTACAAATCCGCTCAAATAAACTCTCGTTGAAACTTTCTGAATTTTTATCTTTTAGGAAAAGAAAATCGAATAATATTTCGATACAAATTCCATCCCTTGCTTACTCGCTGACGACGAACACGCGCCATCACTGTCGCGTTTCCGCCTGCTCACTGCTTACCGCTCACTTCCTACGCCATCGCCGGCATTCCGTTTTCTGCCCATTCTTCTTTTGCCGGACCGTAGATACCGACCACTTTCAGACCCGCCTGACGCATCAGGACTGTGATCTGCCCGCGATGATGAGCTTGATGAAGCATTAAATAGAGCAAGGTTAAACCGCGCTTCCATGTCTCTCCATACATATTATCTTCGAGTTCGAGTGTATCATCCGTCCAGTTTTTCTTTACTTGTTCAATAATCGATCTTCCCGCTTTTTCAAACGCCGAAACGATATCTTTGGCATTTGTCGGGCAGGTCTCCTCAGAACCCGGTGCATCTATTTCGAGCCCGACGAGTTTTGGCATTTCTTCCATCGTCTGCGCAAGATGCCACGCCAAAAAGCCGAGTTCGCGACCTTCGTCAGAAACTTTCGCGGCCAATGATTCATCGGTCAAATTACTAAACAGCTTCACGGTCTGCGCGATCTCGTAGTTCCAATCGCGTTCAAAATCTTCGATCTTTCTATACATGATTTTCGCTCCTAAATATTTAATGAAATAGTGTTGCATCTGTGAAACTAGCAGAGCAATAAAATAAAATCAAGAAATCGTATGTTAAATTTTAAGTATTATTGGTGAGATTCGCCGGTTTTAACCGAAATGCTTTCCCGGAAATCTGACGGCTTTGTTTCGTTTAAGAGTTTAATACCGTCCGGACGGATCTCCTTTATAATCACTTGGAAGTTTTCTTCTGCTTTATCAAAGCTTGAACTATCCTTAAACCGTGTGATGAGGATGATATCGAAATCGAGCTTTTCATCCGACTTCGAAACGATCAGATCAAATGAATCGATCACTCCTCGTTCGATCGCTGCCTTTCGGAATGCCTTCCAATTATTTTCGTAGTAAAAGATCGCTTCGGCGCGTTTATCATTAGTTATTTTTATAAATTCGGTAACAGTAACCAATCCGCCCGTTTCCAAAAGTGCATCGATCTCCTGGCGAACTACCTCCGGCTTGATCTTTCCTTGTTTGAAATGAACGAGGTCGCCTTTTTCGTTGTATAGCACCGTGAAGGGGAGTCCGCCCTGCCATTCTTTCGCGATCGAACCTATGACCTCACTTTCATTTGGCGTGTAAAGAAGATAGGTCGGCATTGTCGCTTTCATCGAAGAAAGAAACTTTGCGACGTCACGGTTTATTTCGGCCGGGTCGTCAAGAGTGATCGTGATGAAATCGATCTTGTCTTTGTATTCTGCGTCTATCTCAACAAGATCTGGAAACTCCTCACGGCACGGAATACACCACGTCGCCCAAAAATTTATCAGAAGGGGTTTCCCCTTTGGCTTTAGAAGTGGTTTGATCGTAACTTCATTGATCTGAATCACTGTTGGAACTGATGCCCCAACCGTAGGCTTCAGGGATTGATCGGTGCCGGAACCCTTTGTGCCTTGGGCAGAAAGATCGCCTGCTAAAAACAACGACATGATCGCTGCAAAAAAATAGATCGGAATGCGCTTGAAAATTCTACTCATTTGAAAATATTAATTCGGGATCAAATTTAGCTTTGGAAGAGCAAATTTAACCCCGCGCACAATAAAACCACGCGGGGCCATTAAGGTCGATCACGAAGCGCATTTATTCAACACGCTTGATCGTGCAGCCAAAAGCTTTGGTCTCCTTTTCGGAGATCACTTTTCCAGAAAGTTTTTCGTTAAGTGCTGCTGTTAGAAAAGTTCGGGTTATATTTTTGCCGCTTCGATCATTGTCGATCGCGCCGTGATAATCGAGCGAATCATCGGGGTTGAAGTAATAAACTTCGGGTGTAAACGAAGCGCCGAGTTTGTCTGCAAAGACATTTTTTCGGTCGATCAAAACAGGGAATTTATAATTTTCAGCCGAATGTTCTCTAACCCATTCATCCGATTCCGTGTGGTTCGGATAGATACCGATAAAATTGATTCCTTTTGCTTTGTATTCTTCGGCAAGCGCATTGATGCGGTCGTTATACATTTTCACGACCGGACACTGTGCTGACAGAAACACGATCAATGACCCGTTCTTACCTTTTAGATCTTCATACGAATGATCTTTCCCGTTTGGATCGGGCATTGTGAAGTTTTCGATCTTTGAACCGATCGCAAAATCACTTCCCGATTTGTTTACATTAGCAGAGACAAATAACGCTAACAGCGAAAAAAGTGCTACAAACAATAAACCTTTGAATTTCATAGTTCCTGGACTCCTGTAGTTTGTTTGGTAAAAATCGAATTTAACAGCTTTAAGCGAGTAATGACAAGGAAAATCTGCAAAGCGGACGGGTCATAGTGTAGTAATATCACCGATTTGTGATTTTATTCCCTCAATATTATTTTATCGTTTTGGGTAAAAGATGTTTTAATGCTTCGCGTCTGCTAAGCGGTTTCAGTTTATGATCCTCGACAAATCGCCCCACCCATTCAGGATCAGTTTTCGCATAATCTCTGAGCGCCCATCCGATCGCCTTTTGAATAAAAAACTCGTCGGATCTGTTCAGCTGCAAAATGTTCCGGGAGAGAATTTCAGTGTCTGTTTTGTCGGTCAGTCGAAGTTGAAAAATAATACTCAGTCTCTGCAGCCAAATGTTTTGTGAATCGATCCATCGCTGCGTTATTTGATAAATGTCATCGGGAAACTTTGCAAAGTACGGCTTGATGCAGGCGATATTGATCGAATCTACGGAATCCCACCAGGATTTTGTGAGCACCATTTTTTCAAAGAGTTTTATGATGTCTGAGTCCCATTCTTTGACTAGTTTTCTGCAAAGTTCAATTGCAAAATAGTGAAATTCGCGCTCGGGTTGGTCGAAGAGTTCGACAACCAGATTTTCAAGATCTCTATAGATCGGTATACCGTACGCGGCATAGAATTCTTT
>JBGTEI010000266.1:0-2491 GCA_041747875.1 Pyrinomonadaceae bacterium
AAACCCGAAGGATATCGTAAGGCGCTGCGCATAATGCAGTTAGCCCAAAAATTCTCTCGTCCGATCATCACATTTATCGATACGCCGGGTGCCTATCCTGGAATCGATGCCGAGGAACGCGGCCAAGCCGAGGCGATCGCATTCAATTTGCGCGAAATGGCAAGTTTTAACGTTCCGATGATTTCCGTCATATTAGGTGAAGGCGGATCAGGCGGCGCGCTCGCAATCGCGATGGGGGATCGTGTCCTGATGATGGAAAACGCAGTGTATTCTGTCATTACTCCCGAAGGATGCGCGGCGATATTATGGAAAGACGCGACTCAATCGGAACGGGCGGCAAACAGCCTTGGACTTACGGCGTTTGACCTCAAGAAAAATAATCTTGTCGATGAAGTTGTAGCAGAATCTGTTGAATGGAAATACGTTCCGGAAACCGAAGATGTGGCTGGTGACACTTCGCAGTTTGATATCGTTACGGGTAATCTAAAGAACATTTTGCTCAATTCGTTAAAAGAATTGCTCGCCGTGGACCCCGCAAAACGCAAAACCGATCGGTATGCGAAATTTAGAGATATGGGGAAATGGATCAGTTCATAAACAAAACGGATACCAAGATCCGACTTAAGTATCCGCTTTGATTTAGATAGATTGATATATCAACTAGAACGGAATTTCATCGTCCATTGCGCTGACGTCACTTCCTGCATCGTCATTTGACGTTTGGTCGGGTGAATTTGAAAATTCGTTTGAAGAACCCGACCCTGACGACATATCGTCACTACGTCCGCCGCCGGAAAGAAACTGCATATCCGAAGCGTTCACTTCCAAAGTTTGTCGAGTATTTCCGTCGCGATCCGTCCATTCTTCAAGCTTTAGACGACCCTCAATATAAACCGGGCTTCCTTTTTGCAAATACTTTGATGCATTTTCAGCTTGGCGTCCCCATAATGTGACCTTAAACCAAGTCGTAATATCCTGTTGATCTCCGGTCTTATCCCGCCGTTTTTCATTTGTAGCCATCGAAAAATTACAGACTGCTGTTCCTTGAGGTGTGTAGCGAAGTTCAGGATCCCTTCCGAGATTTCCTACGATGATAATTTTGTTAAATGACATTTCTATTCTCCATTTGTAGAATTTTGCAGCGAACTAAACTTGATGAGTACTTCATCTGTTTGTATGAGTGTCCACAGTAATTTAAGATAAAATTTGTTCTGATTTTAGACGCAATAATATAAAAACACAAAGCTAAATGTATAGATTGTTAATTGAATGGAGCATCATCACAGCTATCTTTGTGTCTTCACTGCCAATAGGTGTGGTCGCTCAGGAGTTACGCGATTGGACAGATCCGATCCATAGGTGTTGGTCGACCGGGGAACTATCAGTGTCATCCCGAAAACACGCGTCCGATAACGATAATACGATTGTTTCCCATCTCACCGATGAACAAATACTCGCCTTAGATCCAAAAACGGGAAAAACTTTGTGGGATCGAGATCTCGCCGGTCGGCTCGCTTCTCCGATCATTATTAGCGGTCAGACATTGTACTTTGCGGTTGATTTACGTCAACCACAGGGTCTAAGTGAAAAACCTTCAGAGATTAGTAAAAGTTCACTTGAGATCGCAGCGGTCGACCTCAATTCCGGCCTAAACAACGGAAGTCCGACAACAGTACCGGATAGCGCGTCCGATAACGAATATTCAATAATAATAACAAATGAACTTCTCTATATTGCGTCGATCTCGGGCAACATTTACGCACTTCGTAAAAACGATCGAACCCTTGTTTGGAGAGCAGAACTTAATACTTCCCTATCCGCTGATCCATTAATACTCAGAGACCATATATATGTTGGAACTGGAAATAAAACGGCGATCAAAATTTCGGCTCAATCCGGTGAGATTGTCGATCAAATTCCCCTGGGTTTTGTACCAACAAGTCTCGCCGCCACTGATAGTCGTCTTTTTGCCGGTGATAAAGAAGGAAAGATCTCATCGATTGAATTTTCAAATGAACAGTTTTCCTGGAGATCATCAACGGGCGGTGAAATTGTCGAGATCAATCCGATCGGTGAAGACATTTTGGTTTCCTCAAACGACAATTTTGTTTACCGATTTTCCGGGGATAGAGGCAGAAAAATATGGAAGCGCAAACTTTCCGGACGGATCCTTGGAAACGTTATTCTCAGAGACAAGATAGGTGCTTTCTTAAGCGTTGGGAGCAACGAAGTGCTCCTTGTTGATCTTGAAAATGGAAAACTGGTAAATAGAATTTCAATCCGCGGCTCCGGATATTTTGTCAGTGCGCCAATTTACACAGACAATAAAATCATTCTCCCAACCGATCAAGGTCTGGAAGCATACAGCCCTGTATGTGGACCCGAACCTAAGTCTTGAGTTTTGAAATGAGATAGATGCCGAGGATCGTAAACATAATTAATGGTCCCCAGACCGCAAAAGCCGGAGATAAATATCCGCCTGATCCAAATT
>JBGTEI010000267.1:0-4868 GCA_041747875.1 Pyrinomonadaceae bacterium
CGCGGACTAAAGTATCTAACAACTCGTGTTCGATTTCCGGTTTCCCGATTCAAGTTCCACAAGCCAATTCATTTCTACTTCGGTATTCTCCCGACTTTATTAAATTAGTCACGTTTGGTGACAATTTTCGATTTTTCAGACAGCCTCATTTTTAGTATTCAATATTCGCCAAAATGCCCGCCCGCTACCGGATCTTCTTAGCCGGAGTCTTATTGCCGCCCTGGTGTAAAACAAATCCGACAATTTTTCCGCTTTCGTCCTTTTTAAACTGAATATCTGCTTTAACTGCTTTGAGAAAGAACAGATCCTCTTTTTCCGCAAATAGTTCAAAACGCGGTTGTCCCGTAAGCTGGCCAAATAGCTTATCTTTTTCGCGCGTTACAGTTGCCATAACAGCGGGAGACATTTCATATTCGCCGACATATTTTTCAAGAACTTCCTCGCTCAGCGATACCGAAGCTCTTGGTTTTTCGATCTTTCTAAGCGGAACCGTTGTATTTAGGATATGAAAGCCAATGTCGTCAACACTCGCCGATCCGTTTGTCACAACAAACACGGCTTTTTTTGCCGCCTGATCGATCCCGGCAAATGCCCTGTATCCGCCCGTGCCGCCATTGTGCCAAATAATATCTTTGCCGCCCGAAACCGATGTGATCCAATTGAAACCGATCCTAAGTGGCGGCGTGTCATATGTTTTTCGGATCTTCTTCGCCTCGGCCAATGAATCAGAAATTTTGGTTTTTGTAAATCCCATATTTGCCGAGAGGAATTTTGCCATATCGGCAGCCGTAGAACGCAAAGCTCCTGCTCCGTCTATTGCCGGCAGACTCCAATTTGAGGTTTGCTTACCTTCGGCATCGTGTCCGTATGCCAAAAGTGCTTTCATCGAGGGCGTAAATGTTATCGCGGATTCTTTCATTCCAAGAGGCTTCAGGATCCGTGCTTTAACCAGGTCTTCATAACTCATTTTCGCCTGCGATGCCAAAATATGTCCGAGCAGACCGACCGCAATATTTGAATACTCAAATTTTGATCCGATCTCGCGTTCAAGTTTTACACGGCCGAGAAAGGAATAGAGCTGTTCGATGGTGAAATTTGCATACGGATCAAGCGGATCTTTTGGAACAAAATCATCGGTCAAACTCGGGAGCGAGGATCCGTGGGTTGTAAGGTCCAGCAAAGTGATCTCTTTGCCGCCAAATGTCGGTGCTTTGATCGATTTGGGTAAGTATTTTGAGATCGGATCGTCAAGCTTCACCTCCCCTCGCTTTATTGCTTCAGCCAATAATATTCCGGTAAAAACTTTCGTTATTGAACCAATTTCATATACAGAATCTTTGTTTGCGAATTTCGCGTCAGACTCTTTTGAGACCCTTCCGGTGTTATAAAACGTCACTCCGGATTCATCTACAACAGCCACCGATATCGCAGAACCGACAGGTTCTTCTTTCAACCTGTCTTCCAGAATTTTGTTTATATCCTGAGCAATAACAAAACCCGGTAACATCAGCAGTAATGCCAGCAAAAATAATTTTTTCATAATTTAAATCCTCTTGTCAGTGAACAAGTTTGAATGTCATTCCCGTCAAATATTTCGATCAATAACTTGTCGCTAGCTTCAGCTAGTGGTGTATTTCAGTTAAAGAATATGGGCTTTAGCCAAATTTCAAACTAATTTCTATTCCTTTTGGCTTTAGCCTTTTCTGTTCGGCTAAAGCCGGGTCAAAGTATTGAGCTGACCACTTGCTGAAGCTAGTGGCAAGTTAGAAATAAAAGAAGATCCGACATAGCATTACCAGGAACCCATTTGACTCATCGACCCTTGTCAATATCTTCAAACCTTTGATTTCCAATTCGATATTTGCGCCAATCGTTAAAATCAAAATGCCACCATTCGGCCTCATATACAGTAAAACCATCCGATTCCATCGCGTCACGAAGGAGTTCGCGGTGCCAACGCTGAAGCGATGTGCCGCCGGGATAATTTGGATACGAGCGGTCGGTTGTTTCATCATAGGTGCCGACCATGTCGATCGGTTTTCCCGTCTTTAGGTCAAACAGCGTCAGATCGACCGCCGCACCGCGATTGTGCCTGGAACCCTTACTCGGATCTGCGACAAATATTTTTTTATCTTCGGGCGTTGCGTCCCAGAATACCTTGGTCACGTACCATGGGCGGTAAGCGTCATGAACGAGCAAACCATAGCCCTTTTTTCGCAGTTCTTGATTGATACGCGCTACTGCCTCTGCTGCCGGGCGCTGCAAGAACGCCCGCGGCTGCGAGTAAAACACACTGTCGAACAAATTGTTCTTTGTCGCATATCGGACATCGAGTTTAATTGTTGGATCAAGCGTAGTTAATTCAACCAAATCGGTCCCGAGAAACTCGCCTGTCTCAACCGGCGGTTTTGCAACGAGCGCTTCTTTGATCAGGTCTTTTACGGGCCGGACCGGATCGATCAACAATTGGGTCGAACCCTCGTCGGGTCCGATCTGGCGTCGCTTAAATGGTACGTTGGCAGCGATCACTTCTGTCGCGCGTCCATTTTTATCGCGTTTGAAAACAAGCTGCTCGCCGTCGTAAAGACCGTATTTTGGAAAATTGAAAACGTTCTCCGAAACCTGTTCAAGCGGTGAAAATTCGAATTGCTCGATCAATACCCAAAGTTTTCCGTCGCGCTCAAAAACGTACGTAATATCATAATCAGGACCGTATTCGCCGATCAGTCCGCGTAGGCTTTCAGAAACCGGCCCGGGTTTATTGGTCGAAACCTTTACAAAGGTTTCATTTCCGATCCTTATAGTATTTTGCTTTTCGTCCGGCGTGACAGCTGCGCCGAAAACAAACTTATCATCGACGATAAGTTCGCTTCCTTTGGATCGAAGCCGCATATCATATCCGCCGTGCGTATTTAGTATCGAAAGGCTGTTGCCGCGCCTGATCAGATCAAATCCTTTTCCACTGTTTAAATATCGTCCGGCAAGTTTCTTTGCAAGATCTGCTGGTACCGGTTTTAATGTCACGGGTTCTGGAATCGTTTTATTTTGGCGTTCAGCCAACATCGACTTCAGTGCGGTTTCGGCAATTCGCGACGTCACGCCATTTGAAAAATCTTCGGTCGATACGACAACGACTCCAAGCTTGGCTTCGGGCAGAATGCTGAGCTGCGTTGCAAAACCATAGATCGCTCCGCCATGTCCGATTTCGCGTTGTCCTTCAAGTTCGGAGACAAAGAAACCAAGTCCGGCGCCGGTCTTTTTTCCGGCAGCTGCAAATTGCGGCGTCCACATCTGCTCGAGCGAATCCTTTTTTAGAAAGGGCGCTTTTGAGTCTTTACCGATCGCAAAAATTGCGCTTGCAAATACACCAAGGTCCCCTGTGGTCGTGTACATACTTCCTGCAGGGGCAATGCCGAGTTCGAATGTCGGCGCATCGAAAGTCTTTCCGAAAACCGTCCACATACGAGCTTTTGCGAGATGTTTTGTGATCCCTGGAGTTGGCTTGAAACTGCTGTTGTTCATTCCGAGCGGATCGAGCAATTCCTTTTTCAGATAATCGGCAAACATTTGCTTTTGAGTTTTTTCTAAAACATAGCCGACTGCAGCGATCCCGGCATTCGAATACTTTTGACGGGTTTCGGGTTCATAGACCAATGCGGTCTCGTTTAAACTTTTGACGGTTTCGGCAAGCGTTGCGTCACTTGAATCAAAATAACTGCCGACCGGTGTTTCGCGGACAAGTCCCGAACGATGCGACATCAATTGCCTGAGCGTGATCGGTTTTGAATAAGAACTCTTCGGTTTAAAATCGGGCAGGTATTTCGTTACCGGAGCATCCAGGTCGAGTTTGCCTTTCTCAACAAGCTGCATTACCGCTATATCCGTAAACAGTTTTGAAACTGATCCAACGCGAAAAATGGTATCTGCGGTGACCGGTAATTTCGTTTGCGGATCTGAGTATCCGTAACCTTTTTGCCATACGACTTCCTGGTCATCGACAAGCAAGATCGCAAATCCGGGCAGATCCTTATCCTTCATTTCGCTCTCAATAAACGCATCAAGCATTTCGACCGTCAGCGGATAATTTCTATTACTTTGTGAAGTAAGCGTTCCCTCGCTTGTTTTAGCACGGGCAAAACCAACGGGTGAAGATCCGTAAAAAATGAAGCCCGTGATCGATAACGCCGCCACGAGTAAAAAAGTCTCTGCCTGCCTTTTTTTTGCCAGTCGCATAAGTGCCTGCACTCCTTGTGTTTAGACCAATTCCTTACTTAGAAACGAAATACGTCGACCTTCTCCCGTTACACTAAGTGTTGCAAATTATATAAAAATAACATCAATTAGTGTAAATTTACATTATTTTATTGACACAATGCAACAAACTGTGTAAGATTCGTTTACTTTTCAGCAAAATGCACCAATCAGTGCAGAATTTTCAAATTACCCGCATTTGTCGATCCTTAAACGGATAGGCATGCAGCTCAATAAATTAGCAGCGAAACGGCGGGAAACAAGAATGTTTGCGACTTTCCCACCTTATTATTTGCTGAAGATCCGGAAATTCTAATATGGCTAAGAATACTGATTCCGAAAAACCCAGAACCCAAGAACTCGCTTCACCGGCGGTAAACGGCAACGGTGCCGCAGATGCCACAACTCAGTTTGAAGCCAGATTTCTTGAATCAAAAACAAATTTGAGCGCAAGTCGAAAGCGTCTGCTACGACAGATCGTAGGAGATCTTGAAGAGACATTTTTTCTTTCTTCGAGAGAGATGGCAAAACGATATGGCGTGGATTCTTCAACTATCGTTCGAACAGTGCAGGCAATGGGTTACGAAAAGTTTGCAGATTTTGCTCACGATCTTCGT
>JBGTEI010000268.1:0-2184 GCA_041747875.1 Pyrinomonadaceae bacterium
CGACAAACCTGATGATCGTCCAAAACTAATGAAAGCATTTCCCAACCTTCGTATTTATTTACGTGCCCCTTCGATTCAAAAGATCTTACCTGTTCGTCCAATGCGTATAATAGCTGCTGTCCGGTCGATGCTCCGGCAAAAGCCGTTCGGTGATGAAGAGTTCCGCCAAAACGGCGAAAATCCAATAATCCTTCTTTTGTGCGTGAAAACGGTACGCCCATTCGATCAAAAAGATAAATGATCTGCGGTGCCATATCACACATTCGTTTGACAGGTGTTTGATTGGCGAGAAAATCACCTCCGTAAACTGTGTCGTCAAAGTGTTTAAAAGGAGAATCACCTTCGCCTTTGGTGTTTACAGCGCCATTTATTCCACCCTGCGCGCAAACCGAATGTGAACGTTTTACCGGGACGACTGAAAATAGATCCACATCGTGTCCAGCTTCAGCGATCTTCATTGTTGCCGCAAGCCCTGCTAATCCGCCGCCGACAACTATTATCTTAATTCCGTTTTTTGATGCCATTTTCCCTCGATTCGCTCTTGTAATGAGATCCTAAAATTTCTCCGATGTGGTCGGCGCAATATCTGTTTGCGCCTGCTGCTCACACAACACTCCCGGCATTAATCCGCAAGGTCTGACGAACGAAACCGCCGCATTTGCACCTACCGCAAAAAGGCTCAGACCGATAAATGCACACGCATACAACGTATATTTTTGCGCCTGTTCACCCACAACGATTCCCCAGTCAACGACGAATAGGAATATTCCGTATGCAAGATGCCAGGCTGTGGCTCCGACGCCAAGTATGTAAAAAAGGAGAATTCCCGTCGATTGAAAATCTCCGGAAACAATACTAAAAGCAGTTCCGGCATTTCCTGCAACAGCGATATCCGTTAAGCCAAGACCCGAAAACATTCCGAATCTTAAGTGGAGGAGGTGAAAAATGATAAAGAAGAACAGAAAGACACCGGAAATACGCTGAAATACGTAAAGCCAATTTCTCCCGTAACCGTAATTCCCAACGTTTACACGCGCTTCGGCCGAAATCACGATCCCGTAAACTGAATGGAAAAGCAGCGGAAGAAATATTCCGAAAATCTCGATGAAAATCAGAAACGGGATATGATGAAGATCCGCTACGGCGTCGTTAAACACCTCGGCGCCGTTCATCGCTTTGGCATTGGTGAACATGTGTACCATAAAGAAAATGCCGAGCGGAACTATACCCGTAATTTGGTGCAGCTTTCTAAGCAGAAAAGTTCTGCTGAATTTTGATGCCATTATCTAGCCTCTTTATTTGTTGTTGATTCCTTTTTGAGTTGAGGACATTATATTTTGGGTTCACTTTCAAATCAAACAAGATAAGAAAAATACGATAGTAGTAGCGCCTTTTTTTGAACTATTAGATACTATCCTTTTTTTAATATAAGACAAAATGAATTCTCCTACGTCGAAAACTTAGTTCTGCTAATTTCAGGCTTGACATCGAAAATCACGATTCATAAGATGTTGTTGTAAAGAATGCCCAACATAGGTTAGTACTACTAATATCTTATGCATATCGAAACGTTAAAAGTTTTCTGTGATCTGGTGGAGATGCAGAGTTTTTCGCTTGCTGCCGAAAGAAATTTTGTTACTCAGTCTGCGGTAAGCCAACAGGTGCGAAGTCTTGAGGAAAAATTCAAGAGAAAACTTCTCGAACGAGTTCGCGGGAGACGTGAGATTCGGCTGACCGCTTCCGGAGATGTCTTTTATCAGGAAAGCAAAAAAGTCCTGGATTCATATGCTCAGCTAAATGAGAATATGAATAGCCTTGTCGGAAGGATCAGCGGTGTTGTAAAGATCGCAACGGTTTACAGCGTCGGCCTTCACGAACTTCCGCCGATCGTCCGCGAATTTATGTCGAAATTTCCATCAGTGAAGATCGATCTTGAGTATCAACGAACTACGCGTGTCGTCAGAGACGTCTTAAAAGGGATAGTCGAACTCGGCGTATTGGCATTTCCCGAACCAAGACGCGGGCTTACTTTAGTCCCCATGGCAAGCGATCGTCTCGTTTTGATCTGCCATCCGGATCATGAACCCGCCAAACTGAAAAAAGTGAAGGCCAAAGATCTCAAAGGACAGGATTTTGTACTTTTTGAACGGGATATACCGACCAGAAAAGCCACGGACAAGCTGC
>JBGTEI010000269.1:0-3302 GCA_041747875.1 Pyrinomonadaceae bacterium
CTCGAGGATCACGACGTGGACTGTCAGATCCGTTTTTGTCATAAGAGATCTGACATACGGCGACACCATTTTTCGAAGATTGAGACCGTTCATCGCCATATTCGCGAGCGTAAAGATCTTCAGGCCAAACATATACCGGCCGGTGTTTTCATTTTTGTGCAGATAACCGAGGCGCTCAAGAGTCAGGAGGTATCCGTAGGTACTGCTTTTCGGGAGCGATAAATTTCGCGTTAATTCCCGATACGCTCAGTCCGTTTTGCGAAGCGGCCAGTTCTTCGAGGATGACCGTTGCTTTTTCGATCGCCGGTACAGAGTTGGTTTTTGCGGTGGAAACGGCAAAGTTGGTTATCTGCGGTAAAATCCTCTTATTATTGTTGCTAAAATGTGCATGAAATGCGGTATGATTTGGAATCCGAAATAAGATTGGCGTTCAACTGACTGAACAATATGCTGATTTCAGAGAATAAACTGTTTAATTTCAAGTATTCAATGTCTTATACTCCCACCTGTAACCAAAACGAAACATATTGATTTCGGCATTTCAAGGCGCAAGAAAAACGTCCTTTCGAAATGTAACAGCAGCAAACCCGGGCTGCCTCAAAAAATCAGAATACTGACAGGTTGTGAAACCGGGATTACGCCACTCCGAAATACGATCGCCGTTAACATCTTAGGAACAATCCGCGGACAGAAATTGCAGCGATAACAAGCTGTTTTCCGCTATCCAATTTTTCTTGCCGGTCTGAGTTCGAAACAAATACTAGCCGGCATCTACCAAAACTAAGGAGACCCGAATGAATCCAATTGCAAGCATCAACACGCTTCGAAGACTGATGTTTTTAACGTTTCTCGCAATGTCAGGAACTCTTGCTGTTTCCGCGCAATCAAATGTTTTGTTTGAATCCGACCGCTGGGAAAGATCAAAAGATGCGGTCATCATTTCGGATATGACAAAGGTTTCACCGAAGAATGTTTTGACGGAAGACGTGAGGAAAAAGGGCTTTTGGAAGGTTTTGGAATACGAGACAAAAGACGGAGCGATCAAAGGAAAATGTATCGCTGCAACGCCGCACACGGGAGCGCCGAATGTATCTCTGGCGCTTGGCAAAAACGGGTGGTATGCAGTTTACGTTGGTCTTGGCGGAATGGGAAGATTTGCATTCGGACAGGAATCCGAAGCGAGGCTAAAACTCTCGGATGATCCGGCATTTCAGCACCGCCGCTATTCTGGTAAAGAAGACGACATCGATGAAGTATTTCTCAAAGCCGCTGATCTGACGGGTCAGGATCTTGAGATCGCGCAAATGCGGATGCAAATACTAGAGGATGGGCGCGTTCCGTCATTCCCGCGTCATACGGTGGTGATGTACGTCAAGCTTGTCCCGCTGACGGAAAAAGAAGTCTCATGGATAAAAGCCGACAGGGTGCAAAAAGAGACAAAGAAACTGATCGGCACGATGGATGGTTTCAGCTGGCTCGGCCGCAATTCGCCTACGACAAAGGCTGAATTTCTGGAAAACTTTGAACCTTTTCGCGATTCGGATTTTGGAACGCTCGTCTGGCAGATCGTTGGCGGAGATATTGTAAATTACGATTCAAAGGTAGGAACGATCGTTGGGAGTCTCTCGGATGATCCGCCAAGAACGGGCGACGGCAACGTCACAGAATCTGTCAATAAGTATATTGAGCAGGGCCTCGACACAACCGCGATGGCGATCGAGGCCGCGCGCTCGATGGATAAAGAGATACTTATCGGATTCAGATCCGCTGCCTGGCAGACGCCGCCCGCATTTGAAGATTATTTTAGTTCGAAATTTTACCGCGACCATCCCGAATGGCGGACGTACGACCGCGACGGAACACCCGTCATGCGGATGAGCTATGCGGTTCCCCAGGTTCGAGAACACATCTATTCGCTCTTCCGCGAGATCATCGCCAAGCAGCCGGACGGTCTGGAAATAATCTATTTTCGCGGGCTGCCTATGATGCTCTGGGAAGATGCGTTTGTCGAGCAGTTTAAAAAGAAATACGGCGCCGATGCTAAGAAGGTGCCGGAAGATGACCGCAGACTTTATGAACTTCGCGGCGAGATCATGACCGGTTTTATGCGCGACGTGCGGAAATTGCTTGATGATGCGCAAAAAGAACAGGGCAGAAAGAAGCCTTATAAGCTTACGGCGTCGGTCCTCCACAATGAGGCGGACAATATCAAATACGGTCTTGATGTAGAGCGTTGGGCAAAGGAAGGATTGGTCGATAATTTAAGCATCTTCCCGGCGGCGTTTCATACGGATACGAAAAAGCCGATGGAGCTTGAATGGTTTCGGCGGATCACAAAAGGAACAAAAACTCAGTTTTCTCCGATCATGATCGGAGGGCATTTGTCTTCTTATGAAGACGCGATGTCGAGCGCGATAAAATACTACGAACAAGGCTCGGGCGGACTGACTTTCTGGGATCCTTACCCGACGGGAACATACCGGCCGCGGCCTCCGCAGCGTGAAAAGAGTTACAGATACGCTGTGCCGGGTAATTGGCAGCTGGTCACAAGAATGGGACATAACGGCGAACTCGCAAAACTCGAAGCAGAAAAAAGGCCAAAACCGAAATACATGCCGCTCAAAAGATACGGAAATTATTGGTTTGGCCGCTGGTATCCCGACGTCGGATTCTAAGTTGAGAGTGCAGATCTTATGATCAGTACTTATCTAAATATGTCCATTCTGCTTCAGGGTAGCTCGAATGCTTCGCGTTCGTTGCAGCCGGCGCTCCGTAGAAGTATTGGATTGAAGTTACGACCTTAACCATCGAGCGGCTGATCCGCCGCGTTGAAGAGGTCGTCGGAGATGTTTTGGGCGGCGGTTTTTACGTCGTCGGTTAGTTGTTTTATCGTTTCGCTGTTGATCTGTTTTTTGAAGCCGACGAGGCTGATAGCGGCTACTATTCTTCCGCCGTGGTCGAAGATCGGAGCGCCGACGCAACGGGATCCGATCGTTTCTTCTTCAAAATCTACCGAATATCCGCGCTTGCGAACCTCGGCCAATTCCTGTTTGAGTTTCTTTGGCGAGACGATCGTATTGTCGTTGTAACGCGGGAGGCCGTGATAGATGAGGCGGTCGATATCGGCTTCGTCCCAATCGCTGATCAGCGCTTTTCCGGCTGCGGTGCAGTGGACGCCCATTCTTTTTCCGATCCAGGTTTCAACCTTTGGGGTGTATACCGATTCCATCTTTTCGATGATCACCGTTTCATTCTGCTCGAGGATCACGACGTGGACTGTCAGATCCGTTTTTGTCATAAGA
>JBGTEI010000270.1:0-3305 GCA_041747875.1 Pyrinomonadaceae bacterium
GTTTACCCGCTCGAGAATGTATTCAAATAGTGATTTGAAGTCGCGCAGGTCCTGAGGTTTATCAGTTAGCAGCAAGAATTTCGTCAGAGAAAGTTGTCCTTCTCCGAGAATTCTAAAACCTGCCCCGAGTGCTTCCCGGGAATAGCGCTCCTTTACAACCGCGGCGGCGAGCGAGTGGAACCCCGTTTCGCCATAGCTCCAGAGATCAAGTACAGCAGGCATAACAAGCGGAAACAGCGGCGACAAAAGTTCCTGCAGATAATCGCCGATAAAAAAATCTTCCTGCCGCGGTTTTCCGACTACGGTCGCCGGATAGATCGCATCCTTACGGTGATAGACCGCGTCGATCTCAATAATAGGATAATCGTGCGCGAGCGAATAATAACCGTAGTGATCGCCAAACGGGCCCTCGGGGCGGCGTACGTTCGGCGGGACCTTTCCGCAGATAGTAAACTCCGATTCTGAGAGCAAGCGCAATCCGCCGGATTCCGGGTTTTTCGTTGTTGAGATTTTCCCATCGTTTAAGAGGGACGCCAGCATCAATTCGGGAACATCCTCGGGCAAAGGTGTTATAGCTGCAAGGATCATCGCGGGAGGGCCACCGATAAAAACGTTTATGGGCAATGGCTGATTAAGGCGTTCGGCTTCATGATAGTGAAAGCCGCCGCCTTTATGGATCTGCCAATGGATCCCGGTCGTTGTTTTGTCGTATCGCTGAATGCGGTACATTCCAAGATTATGTTTACCTGTAGTCGGACTTTCGGTGTAAACAAGCGGAAGCGTAACAAAATGACCTCCGTCTTCGTGCCAAAGCTGCAGGAGTGGTATTTTTTCGAGATTGATCGGGTTTTGCAACACCTCCATGACGGGTGCATCCGAAGTATTTCTTGTTCCCAACTTCAACCCCGTCCAGGCCATATCACGGTACTTCCAAAGTTCCTTTGGTTTTGGAGGAAGAAGAATCTCGACCATTTCGACCGCCCGCTTTACAAATTCCTGCGGTCCTTTCCCAAAGGCTAATTCTATCCGCTTGATCGTTCCAAAAAGGTTGGTTATAACGGGAAATGAGGAACCTTTAACGTTTGTAAAAAACAGAGCTTTTCCCTGTTCTTCGATCACGCGTCGATGAATTTCGGCGATCTCAAGATATGGATCTACTTCCGCCGAAACTTCTACGATCTCGTTCTCGTTTTGAAGCTTTTTAATAAACGAACGAAGATTTTTATGCATTTAGGTTTGTGGATCAATATTTATCTGAAACGAAAGGAGCGGAGAAAATGTCACTGTCATTTTCTCCGCCGTATATTTTTATTGAAGTATTTTCACATTTGGTCTTTTACGAAGTGTTCGGCTATTCAGATCCAAAGCGTTTGCTTTGATAACCTCGATCGTCCGGTTTGGAAAACGCTTTTGAAGATCGCTCATAAACACCTTTGCATCGCCAACAATTATTATGTCCCCGCCGCCTAAGTTATCCGCCGCAAATTTCTTTATTTCTTGATTCGATACTGAATTTGCCGCGCTCATGTAAGAGTTTAACTCATCTGCGCTAACATTATATAAATACAGGTCTCTAAGGCTGCTGGCAAGCCCGCCGTTTGTTTGTAAGCCCAAACCGAAACCACCGGTAACTGCAGCTTTCCTCGGAACCAGTTCTTCCTCAGAAACAGCTGAATTTATGAGATTGTCGATCTCCATTTTCATCAGTTCGGCAACTTCCGCAGCCGATTCATTTTTGGTTTGTGCGCTTGCGGTAAAATCTGCGTATGATCCTCGCCATCCAAAACCGCTGCCGGCTCCATAGCTCAGCCCACGTTTTAACCTGATCTCCTGATTAAGGCGCGAAGAATATCCGCCGCCGAGCACCGAATTCAATACTATTGCAGGATAATAAATATCGCTTGAGAAGCACTCATCGCTTCCCGCTTCGCATTCAGCCCGGCCATTAGAAAGCAGTTTTGAATATCCAACAGCTGCCTGACCAGAATCGGGGAGATCTATGACAAGGAGTCGACCTACGATCGCGTTTGGCGATCCGGATGTCATTGTCATTGCCGCAACATTAGCGGCGGCTTTTACCTTAATTACTGCCTTCATTACTTCAATTGCAGCTCGATCTGATTCACTTGCCGGTTCCCATCCGCCAAAAAACAACTTCGCAAAACGAAACGCGACATCTTGATTAATATCCCCTGTAAAGATTAAAACCGAATTTTCCGGCCGGTAGTACTGCCGATGGAAGCTTTCAATATCTTTTCTGGTAAATCTCTTCACAGTTTGCGGTGTTCCGCCGGTAAGATGTTCTCCAAACGAGTATAGGCTGGAAACATAACTCAAAAGTGATCCCGGTTGTTTCAAACTGACGTCGAATCCATCAAGCGTCTGCTTTTTAAGAAGCTTCACTTCTTCTTCCGGAAACGATGGACGGATCGCGGAATTTGCCATAATTGAAAGCGCTTTCCCGAGACTCTGTGTCATCGTATTTATCGAAATCGACGAGGAATTCCAACCGGCACCGGAATTTATACTCGCTCCCAGGAATTCTATCTGTTCTGCAAGTTGAGTAGCAGTTTGAGACCCTGTTCCTTTGATCAATAATGAACCCGTCATATCCGCAAGTCCGGCTTGATTAGGATATTCAACATCAGCACCGCTTTTTACCAGGAGAGAAGCAGTAACGAGTGGAAGACCTTTTTTCTGAATGACAACGACCTTAAGTCCATTCGGAAGTGTCATTTCGTTTACAAGGGGAATTTTGACGGTCGGCGGTTCAGAAGGCGGTGGCGGCGTCTCTGATGGCGCTTGCCCGGAAATGATCGTCGGACATACGCAAAAGATACCGATCATAAAGAGAAGTAATTTCTGTTTTATTTGCTTGACCATTATTCTTTCGCTCCCGTTTCTTCGGCTTGTTTGTAATAGATCACCGCACGCGTATTTGGCTGCATATATTTCTTTATCACCTTCATAACATCTTCAGCCGTAACGCGTTGGAGATCTTCGACATCGTTGTTTACCGACTTCGCGTTATTCTGATAAATGATCGCCCGTCCGATCGCCTGCGCCTTCCCGCTTGCAGTCTCGCGGTCCTGGAGAATGTCCATTACCAGCTTATTCTTCGCCTTCTCCATTTCCTGAGCGGTCGGACCTTCATCACCTAATTTCCTGATCTCTTCGGTAAATGCCTTTTCGATGCTTTCAAGCGTTTTTCCACCCGCCGCAATTGCGTAGAAGGTCAACAAACCGCGGTCAGCACGAATATCCGTGAAAAATGCAGCTTCCTGAGCGATCTGTTTTTTATTAAC
>JBGTEI010000271.1:0-4512 GCA_041747875.1 Pyrinomonadaceae bacterium
CGGCAGCATCGCGGACTTCGAAACGGGCACCGAGCGACGTTCTCAATGCTGTGACAAGTTCTTCAGCGTTGGCAGCCTTATGAAATTGTCCGCCGCCTGCTTCGGCAATTTCCCTGAGTTCCTGCACGGAAGGTTCGTCAACGGCAAAACCGATAACGTGAAGATTAACGTCTATTCCCTGTCGCTGGAGCTTTTTCACTTCGGCAACCGGATCTCCGCCACACTGCTCCTTACCATCCGTCAATACAACGAGGGTCGTGTCGCCCGAAAAGTTAGCCATATCTTGTCCGACCAAACGCAGCGATTCTGCAAGCGGTGTGATTCCAAGTGCCGTGATGCCGTCTATTTGAGCCGTCAATTTCTTTTTATCCAGCTTGGCAAAAGGAGAAACAAACTCGATATCCTTGCAATCTCCTTTTCGGCGATGGCCAAACACCCGCATTCCGACTTCGGTTTCGACAGGCAGATCATTGATCAATTTCTTAGTAACATCTTTGGCGATGTCGATCCTGGTCTTGTGACCAATTTTCGCGAGCATACTCCCGGAGGCGTCAAAAACGAGTTCGACTCTCCGCGATGTGATCTCGGAAGGAAGTCTTTCGCCCTGCGCGATCACGTCAAGCAGCCCCGTACCGGTCGCCGTTCCGATCTCCAAACGGTATCTTGTCGGCTCCTTTATTTCACCGGATATTTGAGAATAGAATTCCGAGAGTTTTGCGGGTTCAGTTGTAAAAAAAGACCGTCCGTTTGTCGTTATCGACCAATGTCTTAAAAGGTTTCGCCCCGTGATCCCGATATTTTGCATTTCTAACAAATTTGCGCCGAGACCAACGGTATAGACCCTCACCCCGAGCTCTTTTGCCAGCATTTCCCAAACCTTCGTATATTCGTCTTGGGAAGTGGTGTCAGCCCCGTCGGAAAAAAGCAGGATCGCCTTGTTTCCTTTTTCTTTCTCCAGTTTCTCAAATGCCTTTAGCATCGCCAGATTTAGAGGAGTCCCTCCAAACGCAGAGCCAGACTTAGCCGCTGCTGCACGAAGTAGTTCCTGATCACTTGTAAAATCCGTCAATTCTCCTACTCCGCCGCCCAGTGGTTTGCAGAAGCCCTTTGATTCGCAGAGGTCGCTACCCGATAAAGCTTTTGTCAATTGGTCCCTTACTGACTTTGGTAATATGGAAATAATTCCTGTGGGTAAATTGCCGTTTGGCAAATTGGGAATTTTGGCGGCTCCCCCGGCAAAATTCAAGATCGCCACCCGGTCCTCCCCATTTCTCTCGGAAACAAACTGTTCGACAGCTCGACGAAGATCATTCTCCCGTCCTGTCATGCTGGCACTGTTATCGACAAGCATGACGATCGACATACCCGGCTGAAAAAGTTTAAAGAAGTATTGCTCTTCGCTTAGGTTTAGCGAATACGATTTTTCCGATCCAAGTGCATTCTCGCCGCTGATCTTGTTAAGTACATTTCCGCGGCTGTCGAGTAATTCCATGTCATTCCGGAGGAAGGGGCGTGACTGCAGCTTTAGATTCACGATCCCACGCTCTTCGGGTTTCAGCTTCAACTGAAAATAGTCAACTACACCCGCCTTCTCCATCTGTCCGCCGATGCTCATTCCCGGCACGATCGGATTTGCTCTGGCCAACGTATCATTTGATTCACTTTCAATTCGGTCCGACGGTTTTAGTGCTTCTGTGTTAACGACCTGTGCCTCTTCAAAGGAATCTTTGCCGTTTTCCCCGCAAACACGATCAGCTCCATTTAGTGAACTTCCAATGATCTTGATTCCGCCTGCTAGGGCCGTACCATTGCCGCCGTGATTTGAAAGGATTCTTATCTTTAGAAACCGGGCGGTGACCGGCTTTGCAAAACGAAATTGTTGCGGCTTTGGCGAATCCTCAAGCGTGAATTGACCAACGGTTTGGAATTCCTTCACGGGACTGGAACCCGAAACCTCGACCTTAAAATTCTTTATCTGGAATTGCTTTTCTTTTCGTTCGCCGTTGATTACGTTCTGAAGCCAAACACTGCTTACTGACACCTCACACGTTCCCTTAAACGAGAAAACAAAATCGAGCGGCGGACCATTTAAACCGCCAAACCAAGCGACGCGACCGTTCCCGCGCGAATCAATTAGGAATCTCGTATTGATCATTAGATTGGGCGCAAGTTCCGGGAAGGAGACTACCGCTCCACCTTGTTCAATGTTAGCCAAGTTGCTCTCTGGTTGGGCTCTAACCGACGATGCAATAAGAAAGATGGCGATAACGGATAGGATCACCAGTTTTCTAAAGTCGGTTTGATATTCGGTTTGAATCAATACATTCGTCATTTTTACTCCCAATTCGCGTTTCCAATGATTTTCCACCTGTTTTAAAGCCAGCGCCATGAGTGAAGTCTAAGCATTCAGCGACAGGGAATCTCGGTTTATTTCGTTTGCACAAACATTTTGCCGATAGCGCATCAGATCATTCTCTTTGTTCAGAATCTACCCCGGAGTCAAATTTACAAGGCTTATCGGCTGAAGCATCAGCCAAATTTCTAGCGATCATATTGGCATTCTTGATTGGCTCGACTACATCTGTGATACAAGCTGATCCTTCCGTGATTTTTGCCACGACCAGACGCGATGTGACCTTGCTTGATGTCGGATCTTCGCTTGCGTTGTAACGAACGATCAATGCAATAGGCTTTATATTTTTTCCATTTTGAACTACGCGCCATTCAGCCTTTTCACCCAATTCGGAAAAAGCGTACGAAACATTCTTTCGAAGATCGAGTTCGGCCTTCCTGCCGTCGGGCAAAATGACATTAATTGTTTGGCGAATATCGGATTCAATAAGCTCAAGTTTGTAGCCGCCGACTCCAGGACATTCACCGCGATAAAAACCGGATCCGGATTCGTCCAGTTCGATAGTTTTGCATTTTTCCGCCGTTAAATCAGTGTATAGCGTAGTGAACTTACGGTCTGACTGAGCGATGCTGCATGAGAATAGCAATGCCAAGAAAAAAGTTGTAATTATGAATGAGTTAAGCTTTTTCACGTAATATATTAGTCCTCCTTATATAGATAATTAGCTAAGCTAACCAGTGGACGGTCATCGTGAAATTTTTTGCGGTTTGCCGGGCGAATCTTTGATTCATGGAGACGGTTGGAAGGTTTTTCCCGGCTTTCCGGCGTTTTCGATTCGCTCTATGTGTTAGTGTGCGGGAAACTTTTAATAAGAGTATCGATCATAATTTTGAGGGTTTTCCGGTAAGTAAGCGTCTGTAATGCTCGATAAGTGGTTATGTGGAGAAGACAACGGCAAAAACGGAAATCACAATTGACGCAGGCTTATTCGATTATAATATTCTAGTTTCACTCGAGAAACGTAGTCAGTTAGAGCACCCTTCATAACTGTCGGGTTTCTGACTATTCGTCGAGTATCGCTTGCAATTGAGCCGCGTCCAGATCGTATTTCTTATTACAAAAACCGCAATCCATTACCGCACCCTGATCTTTTTCAAGCATATCCTTTACTTCCTCTTTTCCGAGCGAAGAGATCAGCGCGATCGCTTTTTCCATCGAGCAGTTACACTTAAATTCAACCTCTTCCTCTCCCAATATCTTGTAATCAATAACGCCAAGCGCGAGTTTTAGGAGGTCTTCAGGTGTCGCGCCTTCGTTTATCGCAGTTGTCAGATGAGGTGCGTGGAGGATCGTATCTTCGATCATCGTTACGATGTGTTCGTTTGCGCCCGGCATCATTTGGATGAGAACGCCGCCGGATGCTGCGACAAACGGTTCTGTGTTTTTTAGCAAAACGCCGAGCAGCACCGCTGAAGGGATTTGTTCTGACTTAGCAAGATAATATGCAAAATCTTCCGCGATCTCGCCCGAAACGATCGGTACGGATCCGACATAGGGATCGTGATGGAGCCCGAGTTCAAAACCCGATTCGCGGATCACGTAAAATGTTCCTTTACCTACGATACCGCTGACATCGAATTTCCCATCTTCTTTTAGCGACAATTCAGCTTCCGGATGGCGAACGTAGCCGCGCACATTTCCGTCAGGCGTTGCTTCCGCAACAATGGCTCCGATCGGTCCGTCACAGTCGATCTTTACCGTCAGCCGGTCATACTCTTTCAGGCTCGAGCCAAGAAGCAGCGTTCCGGTCAAAACGCGCCCAAGAGCGGCTGTCGCGGTCGGAGATGTTTGGTGTCTGCGAAACGCTTCGGCGACCGTTTCGGTTGTGATCGCCGCCATCAAACGAACGGTTCCGCCGGCGGCAATTCCATGTACGAGTTTGTCCATTGTTTTAGTAATACAAACGGACATTAGAAAGTCAAATTTAACAGAACCGAAATATTTAATTTGCTGAATGATAAAAAATGTTTACAAGCGCAAACCTAAGGAATTACTTTAACTTACAGATTATTTTGCTATGTTAAACATATCGGGTACAATATATTGTGGTTTTTTTGGTTGACAGCATAGTTTGATTTGGGTATATTTCATTTCACTTG
>JBGTEI010000272.1:0-1908 GCA_041747875.1 Pyrinomonadaceae bacterium
AACTCGCCGTGCAGCCAGTATTTTGAAAACAGTTTTCCGGTCGAGCCTTCGCTTTGCGCGATCTCATTTTCATGATGCGGAAACTGAAGATCGACACCCCCGGCATGTATATCAAAACTTTCACCCAGATATTTCATAGACATCGCCGAACATTCGATATGCCACCCCGGACGCCCTCTGCCAAACGGAGCATCCCACCCCGGCTTTTCATCTTCGCCAACCAATTTCCAAAGCGCAAAATCCCGCGCGTCTTCCTTTTCATACTTATCCGTATCGATCCGATTACTGCCGCCTTGAATATTGCCTTCGAAGTTGATCCTCGAGAGTTTTCCGTAATCCGGAAATGCGGTGATCCGGTAGTAGATCGATCCGTCTGATTCGTATGCCTTTCCGTTTTCCAGCAATTTTTGAATGATATCGATCATTTCGGCGATATGTTCGGTTGCGCGCGGCTGAACATCGGGCGTCTCATTTCCGAGTGCCGCCATATCTTCATTAAACGCTGTGATAAATGGCGCGGTCATCTCATCGATTCCAATATCTTTTTTTGCAGCTTCATTGATGATCCGGTCGTCGACGTCCGTCAAATTCATAACGTAGGTGACGTCAAAACCCTTATATTTAAGGTATCGCTGCAAAATATCGCCAAAGGTAAACGTGCGGAAGTTTCCAATATGTGCAAAATCCCAAACCGTAGGACCGCAGATATAAAATCTAACCTTGTTTTCTTCCAAAGGCTGAAATTCTTCGAGTTTTCCGGATAAAGTATTGTGAAATCTAAGCATAAGTATTTCCTGTAATTGAATAATATAAACTAAAACGAATAGAAATTGGACTTTCGAAATTACTTAATTTCAAAATTCGAGATCTTTAATTGAATTATTTGTTTTGGGAAGGGAAGTTAGATACAACAGGACTCTTTTGGCGAGATGCCGGGTTTGGCAAGAACTGATCTTTGTAGAATGCTCACGAACATTCCTAGTTTATAGCATATTTTTGAGTTGGGTTCGACCATCAGTACAGGAAACGATAGTGACCAGTTTAAGCCGATCCGACCAATAGTTTGATTAATAAAATGCAGCTTATCGGTGACGGACGAACACGTGGCTGCCTGCTTGGTAAACGTTGTGAAACAGTAGATATCTGGACGCAGAACGGTAGCGGCCTGCACCTGTGCAGCAACCCACCTGCGTCGGAGAAAATTTTACCGCAAAGCCGCAAAGGAAGAATTAAGACGTCGTTTTACCGGTTATTGAGTGCCCACAGCCATCTATTGACTACATCGCAATTTTATATATTTAACGAACAATGCGGGATAATCGGCGAGACCGAAGGATTCTGATTTTGATCCAAAAAAACTTTTACTGAAATAATGTTGCTATTCGTTATATTTAGTTAAACGGAAGTGGTACGTGAAATAAATTGCCCTATTTCACTTGTCACCAAACCGATAAAGGCAACTCCGTAGCGATGCGGAGGCGCAAAAGCGTGGATCTCTAGAAGATCGCACGACTACCGAAGTGAGGTGTAACGTGACTAGATCCGTTTATTCCGCGTGTTTTTTAACCGCGATATGCTGTTTTTTAACAGTTTCAAATACATTTGGGCAATTACTTTCAAACCCAACTTTTAATCAACCAATACAATTTAGTTCTAACTTTTCCGCCGATGGATCGATTTCAAATTCGGTTGCCGCAAGTAAGGTTTCGTTTGTAAACCCGGCGGTTTATCGTTTTGAAAACGGCTGCGCCAGGGGGAATCTCAACGCGCAAAAATTCGGTGATAAAATTTCCGAAACCGACCGCGCGGATCTTTGTGAGGCTCTTCAGGAAGTTGCGAACAACTTAAATGAGACGAATTGGTCTCCCGAGCTTCGTCGTGAACTCGAGCAGATCTGGGAAGTTTTCC
>JBGTEI010000273.1:0-7491 GCA_041747875.1 Pyrinomonadaceae bacterium
CAATCCTTGCAGGCTGGCAGCCTGCGTTCCCCGATTCCCCCCTAGGTATTCTTTTGGCTCCGCCACCATGAACTGGAAAATCTCCATTCGAAACTTTTCGCGCACAGATTTGCTTTTACAGGATTCATTTCGATATATCGCCAGGTCTTTTCGAAGTGATCCTGGTCTCTAATAAATCGGTCAAATACTTCGGGAAACCAAAATCGTCCTTCGCGTTTTAGAATTTCATTAGAACAATTTGCCGTATAAGACTTTGCCGAGTGAGTGATTTCGCTCAAGGTGTGTCCGTCTTTTGGCGTGAGAAGCAAATGAATATGATTCGGCATTATTACCCAGGCATGCAAAGTGTATTTTTTACCGTCAAAATTGCGTAGATTCGCTTCGACCATTTCAGCTATTTCCGGATCTCTTAAGTAACATTCGCCAATTCCCTGATCCAGATATTTATCGACACGTATCAAGAGTTCACGATCAGTTATTTCTCCATGTTCAAGCAGTATCTGAAATCGACGCAAAACTTTTTGAGGTAACGAATAGGCCAACCGATATGTGATAAATTGAGTCCGCGATGTGTCGTCGAAATGTGGTAAATATCCCCGTGAATACCAACCTTTTGCTGAGTTTTCTTTCATGAGGGTTCAAAGTAAACGCAGGATTGAGACCTGCAACGAACGTTTGCGTTCGAAAATGTGTGAGCAAGTTGTAATTATTATAGTTGATTCGATTGCTTTCGCAATCGTTGCAGGCTGGCAGCCTGCGTTCCTTTAAGAATCACAATTTTCTTGACTTTTCGGAAATGCGGACTTAACTTTGAATCCAATCTTAGAAATCACGTCTCAACTAAATGAAATTCTTCTTTAAGTGCGCGGTATTCGTTTTATTACTAAGTGCTTTTACGGTTCAAATAAAAGCGCAGGCTGACGAATTTTGCGCCGAATCCGGAAATTCGCCGACGATGGATTCGCCGTTTTCACGAATTCCCTATGTATTCGGGCGAATATCGATAAAGGGTCTTTTGTCGAATGAAAAGTTTCCAAATGTCACGATATTCTTATCGGGTGGTCAAGAAAGAGCGGAACGCTTGAGTATCAGCCGGACGGGCAATTATTGTTTTCGGGTAAAATCAACGGGAGGAACGCTGATCATTGAAGTAAACGGAATGGAGGTAACGAGGCGAGCGCTGCCCGCGATAAACGGTCAATTTCGCGAAGATTTTGAGATTCAGGCGGGTGAGACCAACAAAACCGCTCCGCCGGGCGTGATCTCTGTAAAATATTCCCGTCCGCCAAATCCGGCTACGGTCGAACTCTACAAGAAGGCCTTCGAAGCAGAAGCAACGGGCGGGCAAAAGGAATTGATCGAGACTCTAAAACAAATTGTTGCAATCGACGCTGAAGACTTCGTCGCCTGGGCAAAACTCGGTTCTATCTATCAAGAGAAGAGATCGTATAAAGAAGCTATCGCAGCGTTTACCAAGTCGCTTGAGGGAAGGATCGATTATATCCCCGCGTGGATCAACGTCGGAATGATCAGGATCGCCGAAAAACAATACGAGGCTGCGATCGCAGTTTTGCTGCAGGCGGCGGAATTTGATCCAACCTCGGCAAGAATTTATCAGCTCCTCGGCGAAGCATACCTCCAGTCTCGTCAGGGAACATTGGGAGCCGAAGCGCTAAATAAGGCGATCGAATTAGACCCGGTCGGCATGGCGGAAATCCATCTCCAACTCGCGCATTTGTACCAACTCGCCGGCGTAAACAAGTTGGCGGCCGCCGAGTATAAGCACTTCCTCTCAAAAGTTCCCGCTCACCCTGACAAAAAGAAATTCGAAGCGTTCATCAAAAAGAATCCCGAGTAAGCCGGAGCGCGGACATCCCTGTCCGCACGAACGCAAAGCGTTCGAAAACGACGGTAATCTCTGGCGTTCGATTCAAAATGTCGCCACAATAATTCGGACAAGGATATCCGCGCTTCACAAATCTGCCAGGTTTTAGCTAACAATCAAACGCCAACGTATTAATTATTTCAAAAAATTGTTATATTCTTCGGATGAATAATATTACCCGTAACTTGTTTACAAATATAGAGATAATCCGACTTTTCGTATTTTCTGCCTTTTTGATCTTATTATTTTCGTACGCCGTATTTACGCAGACAGCAGAACCTGCGCTCGAAGTTTTGGCGGCCTATCCAAAGGTTCGCGATTTTACGATGTCTGCAGATGGCAAAGAAGCGTACGTAACTCTCCAAAGCCTTAATGAAGAGATCGCAATGATCGCCGTCTTAAAGAAGACAAACGGCAAATGGGGCGAACCGCAAAAGGCGAGTTTTTCCGGCGAATTTAATGATCTCGAAGCTATGCTTTCGCCTGACGGTCTGACGCTTTATTTTGTTTCAAATCGCCCGCTCGAAACCGGCGGCAAAGCAAAGGATCATGATATCTGGTATGTCACACGCGCTAATTTTAAAGCGCGCTGGTCGGCGCCAAAAACTCTTGGCGCTCCCGTAAACTCAGAAAAGGACGAATTTTATCCGTCGGTCGCCGCAAACGGAAATATGTATTTCACCCGCGAACCGCTTGGACCAAAAAACAGACCGGACATTTTGTTCAGTAAGTGGAATGGAAATGCCTATGAGGAGCCGGTCGTACTTGGCGATGCGATTAACACCGATTCACATGAGTACAATTCATATATCGCACCCGACGAATCGTTTTTAATCTTTGGCGGATATCAGCGTGAAGACGGACTCGGAAGCGGAGATCTTTATATTAGTTATAGAGGCACGGACGGCGTTTGGAGCAAAGCGAAAAATATGGGAGCAGATTTTAATTCTAATCAGATGGATTTCTGCCCTTTTGTTGACTGGAAAACAAAAACGCTTTATTTTACAAGCCGCCGAAGTTCGGTTGAAAAGCAAAAGTTTGATTCGATCGAGGATTTTGATGCGGAAGTATTTAAGTACGATAACGGCATGAGCAGGATCTATATGATCCCGCTCGGACCTATGATCAAATGATCTATTTTACAGCGCCTACTATGTAGCTGTCGCGCGCGCGGATGGCAAGATTTGCACGATCCACTCTAACGCGAATTTGCTTGCGTTCGCCCTTTTGCCCGACTTCTTTTGGATAATATCCAATGTTGTATTGCGTCCGAAGTTCGTCCGCAATTCCTTCAAACGCATCATTTAGCGATTCCGCGTTTGTATCGGGTTTAAAAACCCTTCCACCCGTAAGTGTCGCCAGATCATCGAGATATATTCTGCCGAGTGTGTAGTCTTCGCTTCGTGCGCCCTTTGGAATTTGAGTTCCCATTCCCGGAACTCCGACCGAAGGGATCGAAGTCATCGGTCCTGCACCGCCACCGATCCCGCGCATATTGAGAAACGTGTTGTAATAGATCGGAAATACAAGCGCGTCTGCTTCATCGGCATCGCGAAGAGTCGATTCGTAGCTCGCCCGTCTGGATGTTGTATCTACGCCGTCAGTAAAAAGGACGATGGCCTTTCGACCTTCGATCTTGTTCAAACGTTTGCCGAGTGAAGTTGCAACCGCGTCATAAAGTGAAGTTCCGCCACCAAAGTTCGAACGGCTAATCGCCTTATTGATCTTATTACGATCCGTCGTCGGATCAGTTAAAACGTTTACGCCTTCGTCAAATGTGATCACCATTACGCTGTCATCGGGCTTTAACTGGCTGACGAAGGATCGTGCCGCTGCTTGAATTTCCTCGATCTTATACGTCGTTGATGAACTCATGTCGATCAGCAGGATTACGGTAAATGGTTTATCCGCAACCCCAAAATACTCGATCTCCTGTTCCTCGCCGTTTTCAAATACGCTAAAATTTTCTTTCGTCAGTCCCGAAACATAGACACCATTTCGCCTATAAACCGCAACCGGAACCGTGATCAGCGCAGATTCAACCGTAATGATGTCGTCTTCGGTTTCACCTTCGGCAAGGATCGGAGCTTCACTTACTTCGGTCTTTTCTTTCTCCTGCGTTTTCGATCTCGACGATCTTCTCGAACCCGATCTTGCAAATACCGGGATCGCTCGGCTCGGCGAAGACTCCGAATAACCGGCCTCACTTTCAACTCGTTCGGCGGGAGGCTGCGGTGTGGACACGGTTTTCACACGTCGTCCCGACTGTCCAACCGTGACTGAGATCAGACCAAATAATATAAAACTGATTACGGCGATTATTCTGCTCATTATTTTTTCCTATTTACTTTGATCGTTACGATTTTCGCTTTTGATGCAGCGGAACGAAAAAAGGTCGGTCGTTTTTTGCCTGTAGTAGCAGAAATTCGTTAAACCCAATCGATCAAAAGACGTATTTTAGAAAACTTTTATTACTTTTGTCCCGTAAACGGTTAAGATTCAGCTATTACAATATTTCTACAGTATACCATTTTGGTTTTTTCGCTCCACCTAATGAGGACCTGAACATTATGAAAACATTCGCACCGATCCTGATCATCATTTTGATTTTAACCGGTTTCACTTATGCCAATAATAAAACCGATACAGAAGATGTTAGAGCGGCGTCGTTAAATTACATCGAGGGATTTTACGAAGGCGATACGGGAAAACTTTCGGCAAGCCTTGTTCCAACGATGCACAAATTTGGCTTTTGGAAAAAACAGGGCGCGGAGATCTATGAAAATGCCGGGTTTATGACATTTGAAGAGGCGCTTAAATTTGCAAATGATGTAAAAGAAAAGAAAAACTTCCCAAAAGCCGATGCGCCAAAAAGCGTTGAGGTGCTCGAAGTTTCAGATAAGATCGCGATCACAAAGATTACCGCCTGGTGGGGAGTAGATTATTTGCTGCTTGCAAAGAATGAAGGAAAATGGATGATCCGACAGATCCTTTGGGAAGGTCCGACAAAAACGGCATCTCCGTCCGAATCGGACAAGAAAGGCGCTATGAACGCGGGACTTGGCTATATCGAAGGCTTTTACGAAGGCGACACTGAGAAACTCAAAAACAGTCTGAATCCGACGATGTTCAAATTTGGCTACGGTTTTAACCGCAGCGCGAAAGAATTTGGTAAAGGCGGACAAATGACATTTGATGAAGCGATCGCTTACGCAAAAGGCGTAAAAGATTCCGGCAAATTTCCCAAACCGGACGCTCCGAAGAAGGTTGAAGTGATGGATGTAATGAATCATATCGCCGCTGTAAAAGTAACCGCATGGTGGGGTATCGATTATATGCTGCTCTCAAAAACCGGCAATAAATGGATGATCGAACAGGTTCTTTGGTCGGGCGTACCGGAATAAAATGGGCGATCCTATGATCCGGGAAGAGATAATCAATGAATTAGATAGAAATAGGAATGCTTTTGCGGGTTTATTGACGAACCTACCGCAAAAGCATTTTCTGTGGAAACCTGCGCCCGATAACTGGTGTCTTCTTGAGATCTTATGTCATTTATATGATGAAGAACGCGAAGATTTCCGCGCCCGCGTAGAGCATTGTCTTGAACTCTCAGATCTTCCTTTTTCGCCGATCGATCCCGTTGGCTGGGTTATAGATCGTAAGTATCTCGATCAGAATTATGAGGAAATGCTCCAAGGCTTTTTGCGCGAACGAAGAGCGTCGGCGAATTGGCTAAGATCAATCGTTAACCCTAACTGGTCAAATACTCGTGTCCATCCAACACTAGGGGAAATGTCTGCGGATGAGTTTTTGTCAAATTGGCTCGCGCATGACTACATTCATATCAGGCAAATTATAAAACTCAAATACGCATACCTAGACAAATTCTCGGATCAATCGCTCTCGTATGCCGGAAACTGGTAGCCGTTTATACGATAGGTCGCGGTGAAATATTGTTTGATTTACTACCGGATTTAACTTATCTTTGTCTCAAATCAAGCAGAATTTCAATTTGGGAGACTCGTTATGCATCAGACAACGCCCGTCGGGCCAGAGAGAATTTTTCAAACATTAAACGCCCATCAGCAATCTGCAGCCTTGAATTCCGCGATCGAGCTCGAAATATTTACAAAGATCGCAGAAGGAAATAAGACGCCTGCCGAAATAGCAGCGGCATGCAGTGCTTCGGAAAGGGGAACCAGAATCTTATGTGATTCGATGACCGTTTTGGGTTTTATAGAAAAGGATGGAGATTCATATTCTCTAAACGATCTGTCCGCACAATTCCTCGATAAAAGTTCACCTGCATATCTAGGCGGCACGGCGCTTTTTTTGATGTCTGACAAGTTAATGGAGGGATTCCGCGATCTGACAAACGCTGTTCGAAACGGCGGAGCTGAGGTGAAGGAAGGTTCGCTCGATCCTGAAAGTCCGATGTGGGTAAAATTTGCCCGCGGAATGATGGGGATGATGTTTCCTATTTCAAAGATCATCGCCGATACGCTCGGGTTTGAATCGGACAAGAAATTAAAGGTGCTCGATATCGCTGCCGGTCACGGGATATTTGGAATAAGCGTCGCTCAAAAATATCAAAACGCCGAAATTTATGCGTTGGACTGGGCGAATGTCCTGGAGGTTGCGAGTGAAAATGCCGGAAAATTTGGTGTCGCGGATCGTCATCACCTGATCGAAGGGAGTGCTTTTGACGTCGAATTCGGGACTGGTTATGACGTCGTTTTACTGACAAATTTTCTCCATCATTTTGATAAACCAACTTGCGAACAACTGCTTAAAAAGATTCTCACATCGCTCAATGACGGCGGGCGGGTAATAACACTTGAATTCATCCCGAATGATGACCGGGTTTCACCTCCAATGGAAGCAATGTTTAGTATGACGATGCTGGCCGGAACACCGGGCGGGGATGCATATACGTTTCGCGAGATCCGTGAAATGTTTGACAATTCCGGATATTCGGGCAGTGAGCACATTCCGATCGAAGGAATGCCGCAGCATATTGTGATCTCACAAAAATAATTTGAAGCTAAACAGCCGGAGCGCGGACATCCCTGTCCGCCGAACGCGCGGCGTTCGAAAGCCATAGGCTAGATCAAAGTTTCAGCACCGATTCGATCGTTTATTCGTTCGTGCGGATGTTCCCATCCGCACGAGTTCATCGTATTCGAGATCCTTATTAAAAATTGTAATGGTTTGCGTCGGTTCGATCATTTTCATGATCGTGCGGACAGAGAAGCCCGCGCTCCGGCTTTGCTTACTCCTTTACCAACTCTACCCGTCGATTCTGCGCTCTGCCAAACTCGCTGGTATTTTCAGCGACCGGTTTTGACATGCCCAATCCAGCCGATGTAAGTCTTGATTCATCAGTTCCCGCAGCAAGAAGAAAATCCTTAACGGATTTCGCGCGTTTTTCCGAAAGCGTCTTATTAAACGCCTGGCCGCCGATATTATCCGTGTGGCCCTCGACAAGCATCTTCCAATTCGAATTTTCTTTGAGCAGACTTACGATCTGTTCGAGAGTAGGTTTGGATTCCGCGCGAATTACATCCGAATTAAAATCAAAATTTATACCGTAAACCTTCGCG
>JBGTEI010000274.1:0-2480 GCA_041747875.1 Pyrinomonadaceae bacterium
AGAATATGGTCCGATTGCCCCGGGAGCATTTTCTGTTGAAATTATTTCTTTACCCAATTTACGATTCCTTCCTTTTAATTACTCAAACAAAAGGCGAATTCTAACAGAATTGCATGCAAAAAGAAAGTTTGTATCCTCTGCCGGTATTCAGAAAAGTCGTTATCGCTGCTTCGCGTTATGTACACGTTCGACTTCAATAACACCAGGAACGTTTTTGACCGAACCTACGACCTTATCCAAATGCTTCTTATCAAATACTTCTACTGTAACTTCAATTAAACCCTCGTCGCGATTTGAAACCTTTGCCCGTGCGTCCCGGATGTTTGTTTTAATATCCGAGATCGCATTTGTTATTCCCGCAAGCATTCCTGTTCGATCCTCCGTGGTCACAAACAAACGCACTGACTGGATCTGACTACTTTCGTCTTTTGCCCACGCAACGTCAATGATGCGGTCCTTATTGATCATCAATTGTTTGACGTTTTTACAACGCTGATTGTGAACGACGATGCCTTTCCCGAGTGAAATATACCCGACAATGTCTTCCCCACGAAGCGGGTTGCAGCATCGGGCGCGGGTCGTCAATAAATTATCTACTCCCTGAACGACGATCGCGTCCTCTCCTATACCGATGAATTTCTTCACCGCTTTCATTCCGCTTTCAAGCCGCGTGTCCTTCTTTTTCTCAGGATCAAGTTTTGCGAATTCGTCGGGACCTAAATACTTAGCGATCACATTTTTCGGGAGGGTTTTACCGTATCCTATCGATGCCAGCAAATCTTCGGTTCGTCCAAGTCCATATTCATTTGCAACGCGTGTTATTTCCTCAGAATTGTTTAATAGTTTTTTCGAAGATATATTAAATTTGCGCGCTTCCTTCTCAAGAAGTTTCCTGCCCATTTCTATCGAAGCATCTCGCTGCTGCTTCGCTATCCACTGCCGGATCCGATTTCTTGCCCTTGAAGTGACAACATGACCGAGCCAATCGCGCGATGGCTTGGAATTTTGAGTCGTCAATATTTCAACAACATTGCCATTCTGGAGCTTGGTCTTCAGTTGTACGATGCGCCCGTTTATCTTCGCTCCCGTACATGTATCACCTACTTCAGAGTGGATCGCATAAGCAAAATCAATCGGTGTAGACCCTCTCGGCAGTCCGACGACCTTTCCCATCGGAGTAAACGTGTAAACGTCTTTTGGGTACAGATCGAGTTTTAAGGATTCAATGAAGTCTTCAGAATCTTCGTTTGATTCTGTCGTTTCAACTAACGGAAGGAGCAGCTTTTCAACCGTTTTCCGTAATTCATCAATACTTTGATCGTCATGTTCGCCAAGCTTATTCTCCTTATAGCGCCAGTGAGCTGCCACTCCTTCTTCTGCGATGTAGTGCATTTCCTCGGTTCGTATCTGAACTTCAAATGCTTGCCCACCGTCGCCAATTACCGATGTATGAAGGGATTGATACAAATTGTCCCGTGGATTGCCTATCCAGTCCTTAAAACGCTCGGGAACAGGTGTCCAGACATCATGTATTACGCTCAATGCAAGATAACAATTCTTCTTTTCATTTGTCGTGATTATTCTGGCAGCGATCAGATCGTAGACCTCGTCGATTTCAAGCTTTCGTTTCTTAAGCTTTTTCCAAAGCGAAAAGAGCCTTTTAACCCGGCTTTGGACTTCAACATACGGAACATCATTTTGATCCAAATTTTTCTTTATGCTTTCCGTAATTTTTTCCAGGGCCGCTTCGAGTTCGGGACGACGGGTTTCGATCTCCTTAGAAAGTTTGCGATATTCTTGGGGATGAATATTTTGGAAAGAAAGGTCTTCAAGCTCACTTCGGATCTTACCCATACCAAGCCTGTGCGCTATCGGGGCATAAATATCTAATGTTTCCTGCGATATCCGAGCGCGTTTTTCAGGTTTGAGAAATTCCATCGTACGCATATTGTGCAGGCGATCAGCAAGTTTGATGAGCACGACCCGTACATCGGTCGTCATCGCCAACACCATTTTCCGTACGTTTTCAGCTTGCTGCTTTTCTTTGGTGAGATTGCTAATGTGTGCGATCTTTGTCAGCCCGTCAACGAGCTGGGTTATTTCTTCGCCGAAATAATCACTTATTGTGTCCAGATCTACGAGTGTGTCCTCGACAACGTCATGCAGTAATCCGGTAGAGACACTTACATCGTCCAGTCGCATTTCCGCGAGCAGATCCGCCACAGCCAACGGATGAACTAGGTATGGTTCACCCGATGCACGTTTTTGTCCTCGATGATGAAGCGCCGAAAAAAGGTAAGCCCGACGGATCAATTCGCCGTCCGCCTGCGGGTGATTTGCCTTTACCTTCTCAATAATGTCTTCAATTCTGATCATCGGCATTTAAACAAATATACCAATCTTTTTGGTCCTGTTCCTAACGATTTAGTTTAGAGCGCAATTAACTTTAAAGACAAAAAAAGACACCCAACTCCATATCA
>JBGTEI010000275.1:0-17989 GCA_041747875.1 Pyrinomonadaceae bacterium
ACACGCCGTTTTGAAGCGATGCTTGAGTGGTACAAAGCTGTGTTTGATACCCGTATCCAGTATCAAGATCCGGCGCTCGCCTTTATGACATTTGATGATGAGCATCACCGGATCTTGCTAGCCGATATGGCAGTACTCCAACCGGACGGCGCGGAATCAGACAATAAAAGCGCGATCGGCGTCGATCATGTCGGTTACACATACGAGTTTCTGGGCGATCTTTTCGAGAACTATACCAGGCTTAAGAAGCATGGGATCAGCCCCTATTGGACAATTCATCATGGGATAACAATTTCCATGTACTACGCGGATCCGGACGGAAATCAGATGGAGTTTCAGGTGGACTGCTTCGATTCAATCGAAGACTCAACCAAATTCTTCAGCGAAAAATGGGATACAAACCCGATCGGCGTTGAATTCGATGCGGACGAATGGCTGGCAAAAATGCAGGCGGGAGTGCCCGATTCGGAATTTTTCGAACGCAAAATTCATGAACCAGTATCGCCGATACGAGGGCGTTTCGCAGAATTATTGTAGCGTGAGTTCGAAATAAAAGTTGTTGAATAAAACGAACTTAACTGCTTACCATCAAATCTTAGCGAACTTTGCGTAAACCTTTGTGTTCTTTGCGGTTAATTTTCATCTTTTTCTACCGCAAAGTTCGCTAAGTTAAAGACGCAAAGAAACGCAAAGGTAAGAATAACAACAGTTAGATGTATTTTCTTATCTCGAACTCACGTTATTGTAAGGAGAAACAACTTGAAAGAACTCAAAAATAAAACAGCTTTTGTAACGGGCGGAAGCCGCGGAATCGGAAAGGCGATCGCCGTTAAACTGGCGGAAAATGGTGCCGATGTTGTCATAACTTATGTGAGCTCGAAAGATTCGGCAGAAGAAGTTGTCGCGAAAATTGAAAGTTTCGGCGTAACGGGTTTAGCAATAAAGGCGGACGCGAATGATGCAGAAAATGTGATCGATGCTGTCAAAGAAGCAGTCAAAGAGTTCGGCAAAATTGACATACTTGTCAATAACGCAGGCATTTTGGAATTAAATCACGTAATGGAATGCACGCTCGAAAATTTTGACAAGATGATAAATGTAAATGTTCGTGCGGTTTTTGCCGCGACGATCGAGGCAGTCAAAACGATGCCCGAAAATGGTCGGATAATTACGATCGGAAGCGGTTCCGGCGATCAGGCACTTTTGCCGACAGCCTCGTTATATTCTATGTCAAAAGCGGCAGTAAAATTGCTGACCAAAGGTTGGGCGCGAGATCTGGGCGGGAAAAACATTACCGTCAATATCATTCAGCCCGGACCTGTCGATACGGATATGAATCCGGCGGACGGCGAATTTGCGGGAATGTTTACATCTATGTCCCCTTTAGGTCGCTATGGAAAGAGCGAAGAGATCGCCGAATTAACAGCTTTTTTGGCAAGTCCGAGAGCGAGCTACATAACGGGAGCGGCAATAAGTATTGATGGAGGTATTTCAGCATAAAGCTTTATATAAGGAGAAAAAAAATGAAATTGAAAAAGTTATTTATCTCGATAATTCTTATGCAGATGTTTGCTGTTGCGTACTTTTCCCAGGAAGCCGAATCTATTTTGTTCGACGAATTCTCGTATGGAAATCGCGAGGATATGATGGTGCGGATCGATAATTTTACAATTAACCTCCAAAACGATCCGCAGGCAAAAGGCTACATAATCCATTACGGCGACAAGAGATCCGGCGCCAAAGCTGCAAAGCAGATAAAAGACTATCTCAAGCAGCGCGGCTTTGATTTAGATGGTTTTGTGTTTTTGAGGGACGCCGGCGATTCCAAAGTGTTGGTTCAATTATGGCTCGTTCCGGAAGGAGCCGAACCGCCCGCTCCTAAAAATCCTGAAAGTAAAAAAGGAATGGACAAAACGCAGATCATTGATCTGCTCGAAGAACTCGAAGGCGTAGTATTGCGGCTCACGCCTGACAAAAACGAAGCTAAGTTGGTCGTAAAAAAGTGGGGAAAACGGAAAGATCTGGAAGGTAAAGCAAAGGCCGATGTGATCGAACTCCTTTATGAAGACGTAAAATCGGTCATCAAGGATTCGGGCACTCAATATCAGATCTATTCGACATTTTCATTCTACAAGACTGTGGATTAATAAAATTTGGCAGGCAGGAGAAAATTGAAGTGAAAAAATTTATATACATATCGTTGGCCCTTTCAATAATTTTTATCGCATCGGCGGAAAAAACGTTTGCCTGCAGCTGCATGGTCACTAATTCCCCTATCGAAGCGCAGATCAAAAAAGCATTTACTGATTCAAATGCGGTTTTTTCGGGCGAAGTTATTGAGGTCAAGGCGAAAGATGAAAATACAATTTCGGTAAAAATAAGAAAGCATCTGATATGGAAAGGTGAGGATATGCAGGAGTTCGTTGTCACCACCTCAAGTGAAAGTTCGATGTGCGGCTACAATTTTCAGGTCGGAACAAAATATCTTGTTTACGCAAATAGATCCGCAGACGGTTTTTCAACTACTAACTGTTCAAGAACCAGAATATTTGATAAAAACGGCGACGCTAAGTATCTCGAAAAATGGTCACCGGATCTGAAGGATACAACTCCCAAAGTTCGGTTGAAGAACGGTGTTTTGGTAAAAAGCACGATCGGCGGCGAAGCTCATGAAAGTTATGTTATCCGCGTAAGAAAAGGGCAAACTCTGAAAGTTCAAACATCATGGAAAGGCGATCGCGATCGTAACGTTCGTTTCTTCGTAACAAGAGCAGCAGACTTTTTTTCCAGTGACACGACAATTCGCGGAACAGAGACATACGACGGGAAAAACTGGCAATACAAAATAAAGAAAACCGGTAACTATTACATTTACGTAACGGCATATCCAACGGCTGAATATACGATCAAAGCCACCGTTAACTAAGCCGGTCAGGGAAACTACGAATTATAGAATAAGTCGAAAAACACTATGAAAAGTACGATAATTTCTGTTGTTTTATACGCCATCTTAATAGCAGGTTTACCGATGGCAAATTTAAGTCCGGTTTCTGCTCAGACAGCGAGCACTACTGGCGCAAATGATATCGACAAAGGTGATTTTAAGGTCGGATACTCGCCGACGACCCTTGCGGTTACTCCGGAAAAGGTAATGCCGAAAGAAGTTGCAGATATGCTGGTTGAAATTGCGAACCCACTAAACGAAATAGTCGCTCTACCTTATGACGTTTACTTGAATTTCGACGTCTGCGGACAGCCAAATGCCTTTTACAATCCGAACACCAAGGAAATTACGATGTGTGTCGAATTTCTGGCCGAATTTGAAAGGGTTTTCAAACAGGTGTCGGAAAAACCCGAAGATGTTGACGATATGGTATTCGGAGCGATGGCGGTTTTCTTTTTTCACGAACTCGGACATTGTTTGATAGATGTCTGGGATCTGCCAGCCACGGGACGAGAAGAGGATGCGGTAGATCAACTCGCGATGGTTTTATTGCTTGACGGCACTCCCGAAGGCGAACGGATGGTTCTCAGCGCAGCCATTTTCTTTAGTATTTCCAGCGCTGAGCAGGATGATCGCGAACTTGCATTCTGGGATGAGCATTCTCTTGATCAGCAAAGATTTTACGATATGCTGTGTCAGATCTACGGAAGCAATCCCGAAAAAAACGAGCATCTCCTCGGCGAAGACGCTCTTCCTTTAGAACGTGCAGCCCGTTGTCCTGCGGAATACAAAAGAATTGACAGCGCCTGGGGCCAGCTTCTTGGACCATATTTGAAAGATTGACATCGGAGGATAAAAATTAATGTTTAAGAATGTATTAATTATTTCGTTTGTAATGATCCTTTCGGCTTTTACAAACGCTCAAAACAAAAGTGTTTATACCGATCTGACCCCCGAGAATTGCAAAGAGGTTTCGACAGATCAAGGCATGCCCGGTAATTACGTGGGGAAATGCAAGGGTACCGCCGGCTTTGATCTGGAAGTCTATTTGGACGACGAACGAAACTCGGTCGGGATCGTTTTCCCTTCAAGAAATGTAGTCTCTTTGGACTTTTGGAACCATTTCGGAGAATTTTCCGAACTCGGAACGAAAGCTGAGTGGCGAATAAAGAACGGCCGGCCTGTAGCTTTGATCGTTCGCTTAAACATTTCCGATCCCGAAGACTACGAAAAAAGAACTTCCTACTTGATGGTTTCCAAGATCACCGCCAAAGGTGCTTGCGTAACCGATATTATAAAACCGGAGAAGGGGCAAAATTTAACCGCACGCATAATGGCTGACAACGCATCAAACAGACCGTGTAAGAAGGGATATTTGGAAGAATAGAAAGGAGACTAAGATGAGATCGATCGTATTTTTGTGTCTGTTGATGTTAGTTTTTGGAATTTCGGGATTTGGTCAAAAAACTAAAACGGAAGGTTCCAGCTTACCGGCGGATATCGCAGATTGGAGTGGAAAAGATGCATTAGAAATTCTCGATAACCCGGTTATCAAAACGCGTTTGAAACAGCTTTTGGGAGAGAAGAATTACGAATCTTTTTTGGAATCATTTGAAACGGCAACGCCGATCGAGAAAAGGGATAATTTCCTCTTTTTCCATGGCTGCATGATCCATGCCTGCACACACCTCGAATCGGCGATCGCGATCGACCCCGAAAAGAACACGATCCATGCCGCGATCTTTAATGAAACAGAAGAAACCAAATACTTTAATGAAAGGGAAAGCAGTACTCCTGAATCGATCCTATATTGGGCTCGCCGGTTGGAAGATCTTAAGTATGACGGCGTCGCGGACATTACGGAGAAGGGTCCGGAAGCATTTTTATTCGATAAGTTTAAGTACCAAAATGAAGAAGAAATGATGGTTCGAATTGATAGCTACCTAAACGATCTCCAGAACGATCCGGCATCAAAACCTTTCATTGTTTTAAATGGTAAAAAGGCGGCACGCACCGCCGCAGAGCGGAAGTTAAAAGCCTATATAAAACGCCGCGGGGTGGATGTTAAAAGTTTGATTTTATTAACCCGCGATAGCAAATCAGCGACGGAAGTAGAACTATGGCTTGTCCCCGAAGGGGCCGAACCGCCCGCCAAATCATCCGGTCAATAACCCGGCGTCAGAGATGAAATTGTCCGTAGCCCACGCGTTAGCACGGGCTTCCTTTAGCATGCGCCGGGTATAGACGCGGACTCAAGCCCTTTGTCATCCGGTTTTTCTTTGAAGGTCGCAGATGACTGCGGGAGCCCTTCTTAACAGGCGGGCTACAGACAAGGTCCTGACATTGTCCAGGATAAATTCAATTTGAAATTGACGCCGCACGACCTGAAGTGGCATTAATATACAAAAACAGTTCCGAAAGTCAGAAGCTATATACAATCAGATCATTCGAAATTGATCCCTTCACCGTGATTTGCGGAACCTGCATGTTAAGAGATGATCGATAAAAGGACAAGTTTAATAATTATGTCGTATCAAGGGTGTGCAAATATGAAAAATATTACCAATACTGTCTCCGCACTAATTGCGGTTGTTTTAGTTTCGTCCCTTGGACTAATTGCTCAGGTTCCCAACCGTGAAAAGGTCATCGCAGGAGCGGATCGTGCATTCGAAAAAGCCGCGAAACGGGTGACAGGTGCATCTCCGGGCTGTGTACTCGGCGTTTCCCTCGATGGAAAGTCGGTATTTGAAAAGGCTTATGGCTTGGCCGAGATCGAACATTCGGTACCGAATACTCCTGAGACGATATTTGAATCGGGTTCTGTGGCAAAACAATTTGTTGCGGCTTCGCTTGTTCTGCTTTCGTTGGAAGGCAAGCTTTCTATCGACGATCCGGTACGAAAATACATTCCGGAACTGCCGGATTATGGTTCTCAGTTGACGATCAGACATTTGCTCAATCATACGGCCGGGCTTCGCGATTGGGGTGCTGTGATGGGTGTGACCGGAGTTGGACGCGGTGACCGCGTTGTTTCGCAGGATCTCGCATTTGATGTGATCATTCATCAAAAGGCAACTGATTTTAAGCCCGGTGCTGAGTATTCGTATTCGAACAGCGGCTATACGCTGGCTTCGACTATTGTCGAAAGAGTTTCGAAACAGACGCTGCCGGAATTTACCGCAGAGCGCTTTTTTAAGCCGCTGGGGATGACAAATTCAACGTGGCGTGACGATTATCAGCGGTTGGTGCCGGGTCGTGCGCAGGCTTATTCGCCTGATCAAAAAGGATCCTGGCGGCTTGATATGCCGATAATGAATGTTTACGGCAATGGCGGCATGCTGACAACTGTTGGCAATTGGCTAAAGTGGAATGCGATGCTCGAATCGCGCTCGATGGGAGCTCCGCTTGTTGATGCATTAGAGACAAACGGCGTGCTAAACGACGGGCGGAAGATCTCATATGCGTTAGGACTGACCGTCAACGAATATCAGGGATTGCGTCAGGTCAGCCATGGAGGCTCGACCGCCGGTTATCAAACCTATCTGACAAGATTTCCTGAACTCAAACTCTCGGTCGCGGTGTTATGTAATGGTTCTTCCGGTAATCCTGCAAGATTGGCGCTCGATGTAATTAATGAGATCGCCGGACCGTTCCCTGCACCTGAGGCGCCTGAATCGTTCGCTGTAAAACCTGAAGAACTGCAAAAATATTTAGGGTTATACCGTAACGAATCAACGCATGATCCCGACCGCATAACGTTTACCGACGGGATGCTGCGGTTAAGCGGCCGACCCTTTATTCCGCAGCCTGACGGCTCATTTCTGCTCGGAGGCGCAAATGTAACGTTCAAATTGGGGAAGGACGGAAAGCCGGTCTCGGCCGAACGAAACAGCGGCGGAGATATTGTCCGTTTTATTGCCGAACCCGAGTGGACGCCGACTGCGGCAGATCTGAGGTCTTTTGCAGGCGAATGGTATAGCGACGAGGCCGACGCTAAATTCAAATTTGAGTTCGATGGCGAAAAAGCATATTTCGTTCAGCGTCCTAAAACGCGTCTAACACTTCGCCCGCAATATAGAGATCATTTCACTCTTGAGGGCGTAGGAACAATTATGTGGTTTACGCGCGACAGCAAGGGTAGGGTCACCAAGCTTCACATCGGAACCGGGAGGATGAGAGATCTTCATTTTCAACGAGTCAAATAGTTGACTTCGGCGGGTCGGTATTGGAACTGCGGAAAACCCGGTAATTATCCGCGACCGTCAATCAAAAATTCGCTGACAAGGGTTTTAATTTTTCACATGTACGATGCGCATGCTCAAGGAAGCCCGAGCTCACGCGCCGGCTACGGACACTTGATGGATCGTATCCGTAGCCCGCCTGTCAAGAAGGACTCCCGCATATATCTGCGACCGACAACGAAAAACCGGATGACAATGTTGGACTTTTTCAGCTGAACTCATGCGAATGCTCACGAAAGCCCGTGCTAACGCGTGGGCTACGGACACCGGTCCTAATAAACACGTGTCAATCCCCGATCATAGTTCCCCAAAACGTGATAAAAGGTCAAAACTGCTTTTTTCTCCGCTGGACGTTTTTAAGCGTTTTTATGACATTTTTCCGCGTCGCTTGTCGTTAATACAAATAGAAGAAAACATTTAAAGCCCTGGAGTAAATATGACCACCGCAACAGCAATTAGTTTGAAAAAGTTTGTAAAAGTGCTCGTCTTAATGAGCTTAGTATTTAGCCTGGCCGCTATTGCACAAACCAATGGCGAAAAGCCGTTGGAGGCAAAGGCGCTTACGTCCTTGATCGTGGAACTAAAAGAAGTAGTTTCAAAGAATTCGCCCGATAAAAGTGAAGCGAAGCTGGTCGGCGAAAAGTGGGATAAACGCACAGATCTAAGTGGAAAATCCAAAGGCGACGCGATCGAATTGCTTTTTGAAGATGTTAAGTCTGTCATCAAAGATTCGGGAATTCAATATCAAATATATTCTATCTTTTCGTTTTACAAGTCGATCCCGGACATATCTCCACCTACCGAAACAAAAGATCTCAGCACAATGTCAAAAGCTGAATTGGTCAGCAAACTGGTCGAATTGACGCTGACTGTGAAAACTCCAACAGACACTGACGAACCGTTTATGCCGGCCACACCCGCGGAAACAGACTCTTCTAAGCCTATAGACGATGAGGAAAGCGAAAGCTCCAACGCCATATACGATGAAGCTCTCGAATTAAACAGAAAATAAACTCCTAAGCAGAAAGCATTCGTCAGGGCAAATTATGGCGAATTGACAAAGGTAATTGATAAATTAATTAAAGATTCAATGGAGAAATATTTTCCGTATGAACAATGGAAAAAAGAAGGTTTACAGATAAGCTACACGAGCAAATTCACAAAAGAAGAGCTGATTGGGTTGATCCCAAAATTTCAAGGAAGTGACGGGGAGAAATTGTTGGCAAACATATTTATGTCAGATTTTACCTGGAGCTTTTGGGAAAATATGGAAAAAAATGTTCCCGAAGACGAAAAAGCGGAGTTTATGAAACTTAAAGAAACAGAAAGCTACAAAGAAATGTTTGCTCAAATGGTCGAATATCAAAAGTTCGAATCGACCGAGACCGGAAAAAAAATTCATTGTCGCTTTTAACGAAGAAGTCCCTGCATATACTCAAGCAAAAGAAAAAGAAGTTCAACTAAAAAATCCCGAAGAAGGTGGTTACGCAATTATGCAGCCGGAGAATCTTAATAAGATCATTAACAAATTTGTTGCAGATAATTACCAAAAGTAGGTTTTCACACGTGTACGTAAAACAAAAAAGATGAATGAATATATTGTTGTGATATTGGGTTTGCTTAGCTACGCCGTTTTGCCGGTCGGTATCATCGTGTTAACGATCTTAGAGATCTATTTACTCAAAAAGAAAGGTTGGGTTGATGAAGACAAATCGGTCAAATATCCGCTAGCAATTAATGGGATCAGTTTTGTGGTCGGGATTGGTTTATTTGTCGTCAATTTCATTATCAGCGCTATTTCGGCTTATGTTGTATTTTTTCTGCCGGACAGCATGATCGCCCAGGATCCGCAATCTTCAAATTTTCTCTTCTACATTATCCTCTTCGGAATAAGGGCTATTCTGTGCTTAATTTTGGACTTTGTAATTCTTTTTCCTGTCCGGTTGTTAACCACAAAACTAATTGTGAAATCTTCAACACTGACGTGGAAATATGACGCGCTTTTTGCCTTTCTTTAGGCATTTTTACTTGGATTTGTTATGCAGGCATTTTCAATGCTCCCGCTAATGACCCAACTTGGCAGCTAAAGATAAATGAAGAAAAGTGAATTCATCGAAAAGTAGTTTTAGCAGAAATTAAGAGGAGAAGGATTATGAGCAGAAAATATAAATACATCGACATTATCGCCGTTTTTGTCTGCGTACTTTTATTGCCGTTGATCGTTTCGGCACAAGACGGAACGGTTACATTCGCGAAAGGCTGTGAGGTCCCCGATAATTTTTATGGGACGTATAGGACGTTTTGAGGAAATTTCACGGGTCGTGAGCTCCAATGGGCTGGTGTCGAGAATGGCAATATTTGCGTGTACTTTGAGGTCATGAGAAATGCAAGCGAATGGAGATTGTGGGAATCCGATATAAAATGGGGCGATTATAACTACTCTGTTTCGGGCGACTTTAATGGTGACGGTAAAACGGATATTGCCTCAGCCTATGGCGAAAATATTTATATGTATATTAACAAAGGAGATAGGTTTGAACCTCAGATCTGGAAGGTCTCCGGACAATGGGCCGTATCAGAATACACATGGTCAGCAGATTTCAATGGTGACGGCAAAGCCGATATTGCTACGGCAAACGGCGAAAATATATACATGTATCTCTCCAAAGGTAATGGATTTGAAAGCCAGGTTTGGAAGGTTCCAAATAAATGGCCGGAGGCGAGATTTACGACCGCAGTAGATTTTAATCGCGACGGAAAAGCAGACATTATCTCAGCAAATATGAACGAAGTTTATATGAATCTCTCGCAAGGAAACGGATTTCTCAGCCAGACGTGGAGTATCAAACCATGTGATCCAAAAGGCGGTTTTGAAGAATGGCGATGGGATTTGAATCGGGCGGATCAGACATGGCCAACATATGGACCCGGCACAAACCCAAAGCGCACATTTAAGATGTACATCGAAGACTATAATAATGATGGAAAATTGGATTTCTCTTCCGTAAATAGGGTGTCAAAGGGTTACGGTATAGCCTCAAAAGTTTTCCAACAGAACGGTTCATTCTGCATAACACAAACTACGTACTGAAATGGCTTTTAGTAAGTGACCGTCGTAGGTTATTCGTTGAGGTCTGGAGATCTTTTGCTGACCTCTATTTATCAATTATTGACGTCCGAGAAGCGTTTATTGATTTGTAGAAATTAGTTACGTAAGTGTGGAAGTTGTGAATGTGTAGAAGTCACTTATGGGCTTTGACAAGAGTTATATTGGTTTCTGTGGGTCTTTGGTTTGGTTGGATATTTTGTTGATCGAAGGTTGGTTTTTTAGTGCTGTGGTGAATGTGTTTTTGCGGGTTGGCGGGAAATTGGGGCTGTAGGCGAGGGAAATGTTTTTGTCGGGTTGGCAATACAAAAGCAGAACTAGCCGGTAAACATCGGCACAAACCCAAAGAACGCATTTAGGTTAGACATCGACGACCTTAATGTAGATGGAAAAATGGATTTCTATTCCTTGATTGAGACGTTCGATCAAAGGATATATTCAAACGTTTTCCAACAGAACGATTCATTCTGCATAGTACAAGCTAAACAAAAAATATGAATTGTTTGGGATGTTCAATTATTTACGGCAGCAAACCGGTTGAAACTCTATAGCGCCAATGATGAAGTAGTCGAACTCGGGCTGTTTTAGAAAATCAACAGATCAATTTTTGGCGCCGGCTGAATAAATAGTAACGACTGTAAAGCCCGCTATCGTCATGTCTTCCGCGCAAAAAAGGTCGAACTTTGAAAGGCGAAACCGACGATAGACTACCGGTGGCTTTGGACTTTGGATATCGAAGTTCGGACTTTGAACTTTGAACTTTGAACTTTGAACTTTGAACTTTGAACTTTGAACTTTGAACAAAATATTTTCGTGGAGAAAAAGAAAATGAACAACAAATGGTTTCTGATAATAATACTCTTGTTTGGCACCGGCTTTGGTTGTCAGGGATTGGCACAAAAGACGGACGAAATAAAGCAAAATGATGAAATAAAACAGAAGGATGAGACCGTAAAAAGCGATCCGGTGAAACTAACACTTAATACTGAAGATCAGGGAACGACTGCCGATACCTCAGTTTTAGTTAAAAAACTGAAAGAGGTTTTCCAGGATCGTGCGGAAAATGGTGTTTTCAGGCAAGGAAGCAACGAGGTCGAAAAAACGGTTTATTTGCAAGGCGATCGCACAGTTCCGGCAGAAGAAATCGCCAATGTATTTGGAGCCATGAAATCGTCCGGAGCATCCCCGATACTAATTCCTGTACTAATTAGTTCTGCTGAAAAAGCAGAACCGGATGCAAGGCCAAATCCTTTAATGCTGCGCGTTTATGCCGGTGCGGGTAATGCTAGGGGCGTAAGAGCTCCCGTAGAGAACCTGGGTGATCCAGAAAATTCCTCCATGTTTAGCGAGATTGAAATTAGCTTTATGGGGGATTTGCTTGAAGAACCCACTAATGCTGCAAGCGATAATGGCGCGGTCGCAGTTGTTGTTGATAAAAACGGGGCTTTTACATTGGACAAAAAACAAGTTTCTGCCGGCGACTTAAAAACAGAGATCGAAAAACGTCTGAAGACAAAAGAGCAGGATAAAAAAATCGTATATGTCCGGGCGGAGAATTACGGAAACATTGAAGATGCTGCGGGAATAGCCGCTTCCGCCGGGGCAGTTAAAGTTGTTTTCATTGCAAAAAACTCAGAACAAAAAGAATTCGGAATATCCTTTTCCTTACCTCCGGCGTTCCAAAAAGATAAAGATCAGGAACAAATAGAGGGGTATCCATCGGCCAGATTTACTGGTTCCGATGATTCCTCGTTTGAAATTACAGTGTCTGACGAATTATTAGATAAAGAGCGAGCCGAATCGGAGATCTCAGAGGAGTTAGAACGCAAAAAAGAAACTTTCGATCCTGCCGGAGTATCACTCGCTAAGATCGACGGTGCATCAGGGGTTCTTACGATCAGCAAAGAGGATGTAGATTATGCGGCACGTTGGTTTGGTTTTCGCGAGAAAAATGGAAAGCAGCAAATGGTCACTATCAGGATTAATTCGCCATCGAGGGAATCTGATTATTCCCATTACGAGTTTTTACAAATTATGAACTCGATCAAATTCAATTAGGTTATTGAAGAAATTATGGATAATTCAGTCGGGTTAACATATGTTTTATTTTTAGCAGTAATTCCGATCGTCGGTATTTTTATAATAACGATCGGAGAGATCTTTTTACTTAAAAGACGTGGTTGGGTAGATGAAAAGCAGTGGATCATCTATCCGATCGCAGCAAACATAATTAGTCTCGTGATCGGTGCGGGCTTAGTTATGTTAAATGTTTTCGTATCGTTGTTTTCCAATTATTCTTTCTTGAAATTGTTAATGTTTATTACCGGTATCGATGAAATAACGCCGAAATTAATGGTCATCGGTTTTGGGCTCACTGCCATCCTGCTCGTTATTTTGGACCTGGTAATTCTTTTTCCGGTCAGATTTTTAACGACAAAACTGATCGTCAAACCTGCGCGGCTTAGTTGGAAATATATCTTCGTAACGGCTTCTCTAGCGGCAGTTCTGTTCGCGATCGGATATCCGTTATATGGAATGATCTCGGCGATCGCTAATTAACCGATCAAAACATGTCTCTGAAAAAAATATATAAATGATAAATAAAACACTATTCACTTTAATTTTGTTCATTCTTTCTACTATGTTTGTTTTTTCACAGGACAAGCCCTGTACAACGGCTTCTAAATTCGGTGCAGACGATGAGATCGGGAATCTAAACTACGTTACGGCTGGGAAAATTCTGGCGGCGAGCAAACTCGTGACAAAAGGCAAGTCTTACGACCTCGCGATCGAAACAAACAAGGATATTCCCGCATTTCCGCCCAGAACTTTTTCGATCACGGTGCTACAGCCGGGACAAACTGCCGGAGTGACGCTCGGGCCGACTAAGACTACATATAACGACGATATAATTATGGGTTGGGTTGGCATCGGAACCGGAATTGACGGACTCGGACATGTTGGCATAGATAATCTATATTTCAACTGCAATAAAGCCGCTGATTTCGTCGCTCCCGACGGATTAAAAAAACTCGGTGTCGAAAATATTCCGGCGGTCGCCACACGCGGAGTTTTGCTTGATATGGCGGGTTATTTTAAAACCGATATGCTTAAGGAAGGCACGGTATTTAATCAAACAGAAATTGAAGGTGCGATGAAACGGCAAGGTATCAAAGCGCTGGAAAAAGGCGATGTCGTTATGATCTACACGGGTTGGATGAAGTTGCTTGGTAAAGATAACAAAAGATTTTCCTCTGGAAATCCGGGCATCGGTGTCGAAGGCGCGAAATATCTTGCGTCCAGAGGAGTCGCCATCGTTGGGGCGGATAACGAAAATCTCGAAGTCGTGCCGTTTGAAGAAGATGCGGGTGTCTTTGAAGTTCACCAAATCCTGCAAGCTAAAAACGGAATTTACATCATCGAAAATATGAACCTCGAAGAAATGGTCAAAGACAAAGTTTGGGAAAGCTTTTTCACGCTCGGTTCACCCAAAATGACAGGCGGCGTTCAAGCAATTGTTAATCCGATTGCTATTCGGTAAATGCAAATAGAACAGGTAAAAAATAGGACAAAAATATTATGAATAAAAGAAATATGGAGAATCAATCCAATCAACCATCTCCGGCGACCATTCTGCAAATTGGAACAGGATTTTGGGCATCGAAAATTTTGCTTACTGCGGTAAATTTCGAGTTGTTCACGCATTTGGCAAAACAAAGCAGTATGTCCGCCACAGAAATAAAATCGTTACTTAACTTAAACTGCTCTGATCGAAACGTTTTCGATTTCTTAGATTGTCTGACAGGTTTTGGTTTTCTTAAACGTGAAGGACTTCTTGAGACATCCCGGTATTCCAATACTTTGGATACCGATACTTTTCTCGACAAAGAAAAACCTTCTTACATCGGCGGGATCCTAAAGATGCAGGATAACCGGGCATGGGAATATTGGAGAAATCTTGATGACGGACTGCAAACGGGATTGATCCAGAATGAAGCTAAAGATGGTGGCCAATCGCTGTTTGAAGTGCTGTATAAGGATCCCGATTTATTGAGGGAATTTGTTAATGCGATGACCGGCGTTCAAATGGGCGGTTTTATGGCGTTTGCACAAACTTTCGATTTTTCAAAATATAAAACCCTGGTTGACGCCGGCGGTTCGGCTGGAATGCTTTCTGCACTTGTAGCCCAACACAATCCTCATATGAGCTGTACATCCTTTGACTTACCGCCGGTTGAACCAATTGCAAATGAAACCATTCAGAAATTCGGGTTAGCCGAACGCGTAAAAGCAGTCAGCGGTGATTTTTTTGAGGATGAATTACCAAAAGCGGATATCGTAACGATGGGAAATATCCTGCACGATTGGAATGAAGAAACCAAGATCAAACTGATGCAAAAAGCGTTTGACGCATTGCCTGATGGCGGCGTTTTTATCGCCATCGAAAATATTATCGACAATGACCGCAGAGAAAATCTATTCGGTCTGATGATGAGTATTAATATGCTGCTCGAAACAGGCGACGGATTTGATTATACGTTTGACGATTTTAATAAATGGGCGGAGCAAGTCGGGTTTAAGTCTACTTCGCTGCTGCCTTTGGCAGGCCCGACAAGTGCTGCAATTGCATATAAATAAAGTTAGAGTTACGCATTTATGCGTGAGAGAACGCCTGGCTTCGCTGGCGTTTTCACGGCTCAAGCCGTTACTCTGAACAACTATATAACAGGAGAAAATAATATGAGTGATGAACAAATTGTGCTGATCGCACGACTAAAAGTAAAAGCCGATAAGATCGAAGAACTGAAGGCCGCCGCGCTAAGCATCGTGGCAGCTTCCCGCGCGGAAGAAGGTAACGTCAACTACGACATCCACCAATCGATTGAAGATAAGACGCTTTTCTTCTGGCATGAAACGTGGGCAAGTAAAGCAGCGATCGATGAGCATTTTGAAACGCCGTTTTTTCAAAAGTTTTTTGGGATCGTCGGCGAGATTACCGCAGTGCCACCGCAAATAAATTTGACGAAAAAGATCACCGATTAAGAATCGATTGGTGTATTGGCATAAAAATCAGTGCAGCGAGCGATAGCGAGTCTTGCAAACCATATTCAAGTATAGTTAAAACCAAGATGCTCACTATCGTTCGCTGTACTGATTAGTCTAAATGCGGAAGCGGATAATAAACATGAAAACAGATTCTTCGATTTATAAAACCGACGAGGCCAGAAACTCAATGATGGCTCTTTACGAGCAGAGACTTCAGGGTTTGAACATCGAATATGAAGAATTTGACGTTGAAACTTTTGCCGGGAAAACGCATGTTCTCGTCACCGGAAAAGAAGACGATCCGCCGGTTGTTTTGTTTCACGGTATCAACGCCGGAAGTCCCTTAACGATGGAAGCGGTCAAAGGTTTGCGCGATGAATTCAGGCTTTACGGTATCGATACGATCGGGCAGGCGACAAAGAGCGCCGAAAACAGACTGCCGCTCGAAGATGACAGCCTGGCGAGATGGGCGGTTGAAGTATTAGATAAACTCGGGCTTCAGAAACCGAGTTTTATCGGTGTTTCGTATGGGGCTTTCCTTCTGCAGAAATTGATGACCCACTTTCCCGAGAGAATCGAAAAAGGAATATTTGTAGTTCCGGGCGGATTGGTCAATGGATCGATTCTCCCTTCGTTGACGAAACTTACGCTGCCATTGATCCGGTTTATGATAACGAAAAAGGATAAACATTTGGTGAAATTTATGGATGCGTTTTATGACACAAAAAGCGAAGGTGATGTAACGATGCAGAGAAATATTCTCCTGGGAGTAAAAACGGATTTCAGACGACCGCCGCTTTTAACAGAAAAGGACGTTGAAAATCTGAACGCTCCGGTTTATGCAATGATCGGGGATGATGATGTGTTCTTTCCCGGCGATAAAGCGCTCGACAGATGCAAATCGATTTTCAAAAACTTTGCCGGAAGCCACATTTTAAGAAATACGAAGCATATACCGGAGACCAGTTTATATCCTGAGATTGAAAACAAACTGAGAGAATGGCTGAAACAGAAATAAGCGGATCAAATTCCACGGCCTGTGCCGGAAAGCCACGATTCATATCTGATGTTTTCGGATCAATTCGGCATTCGCACGAGATCTAAAAACAGCAAATTTCAAAAGCTCGTGACCCGGTGTAAGGGTACCGGCATTTCCGAAATTTATTATCAAGATCGAAACCGAAGCTTCAAAAGCGTAATCGTTAGCTAGAGTTTAAGAAAATATGCGCGCGAAACTGAACGATAGAAAAGAATTCTCATTCTTCCTATTTTCGCGCAATTTCGCGTATTTCGCGGGCAAATCTTCTTTTTCTTTCTAACCCGGCAAGTTGAGATCTAAAACCACTACCGGATCGCGATCGGATTGACGATCGCCTGAACACCGCCGGTAATTCTTGTTGCTCCGAGTGTGAACAAACTTTCCCAAACCTTGTCTTTAACCATTTCTTCAAGGTTCATATTCTCGATGATGTAAATTCCATTTTTGGCCAGCAGTATTTGGTGAACCTCAAATACGCCCGCTCCCTTTTCAAACGGCACTACTTCAACATTCTCATTGTCGGCACCGACGATCGCGACTCCGCGCGAAGCGAGATATTTTGCTCCTTCGATCCCAACTCCGGGATTGCCGGCTGCAAATCTCTTGTTGTCTTTGCCGATCAGATTTATCCATCCCGTGTAAAACATCACAACGTCGCCATTTTCGAGCGAAGCAATTCCCTGTTGCTTCATCGCGCCTTCAATTTCAGCGCGGTTAAACGCCGTGCCTTCTTTGACGATATCGGTTTTGAAGTAGCCTGCCATATCGAGCAGCACACCCCGGGTGGCGACAGCCGGTATATTTTCGACACCGAGTTTTGTTAGTCCGTCAGCGCTGACAAAATCAGACGCCTTGTTGCAGTTGAAATAGAGATTGTCGATGCCGACGTGACCAAGTCCGTCGATACCGGTTCCGATCCCAACCCAACCCATAATTATGTCGTCGTTATACCCAGTCTTGGTCGGACCAAGCGTCGCTCCTCCCGTCTGACCGGGTTGGAGAACCGTAAGCGAAAAAGTTCGCGGCGGAAATGCCGGGGTGAATTTGTTTGTCTCGATAGCGAGACTGTAAGACTTCCCTTTTGTAACGAGCCTCGTCGCAGCAAGAGTCATTTCCGCCGTGACGTAATTCAGATTACCGATCTGATCCGCGGCACCGAATATCGAAGCCGTCGCGCATGGCTTTTGCTGTGCGTAAGCGCTCGTTATAAAAAGCATTGCCAGAGCAAAACCGACAACGAGAATCTTCAATAATTTCCCGCCGTTTGCGGCGGGCGTTTCGATGTTTTTTTCGACTGCTTTCATTTCTAGTTTTCCTCAAATGTCCCAGACAACGTGAGTTCGACATAAGCCGTCGAAGACGGTGATCTTTTTGTAGCCCATAACGCTAGTTATGGGAACAGAGCTATAAATATAACGTCGGTTTCACCGACTAAATCTGAATTCCTTGTCGCGAACTGACGTTAAATAAATGACGGTCGAAATAAGAACTTAAAAAAAACGTGCTTGCTTCGTCTGTATTTGCTACAAGTTAATGCGCTGTCGGCGTTTCCATATACATCGCTTCGAGCCACTTTCCGCCGCGCCTGACGTAATTGACCGTCGCGCGAACCT
>JBGTEI010000276.1:0-8907 GCA_041747875.1 Pyrinomonadaceae bacterium
AAATCCGTTTCGTGCCGAAAATTCTTTTTAGTTCGGCGATATTTGTCACTTGGTAATTCATTTATTTTGCTACTAACTTTTTGAAAAGATGCTTTAACAAAGGCGTGGTCGGACTGTCGCCGCATCGAAACAGCGACAATCACATGATCTTGGGAGTTTCATTTACGGAATGCGCGTGCCTTGCGTCGCCCAGACTTGCCAGGCTCCGTCGTTCTTGATGTAGGTGTCGGTAAAGCGCAGGCGATAGTCGAACGGCTGATTTTTCTCGTCGCGCCCTTTGACGTGATTAACGCCCGTAACAATAGCGGTGTTGCCGTCAACGCGGACGTTTATTTCCGAAAGTTCGGCTGATTCGGGTCGGCTTTTATCGTTTTTTGAATCGGCGATGTCTTCGTCTTTGGTGAAGATTTTACCGTCGCGACTGGCGACATTGCTGTAATCGGCGGCGAAGTTTTTTTCAAACCAACTAAAAACACGATTTATGTAGCCATTGTTCCAGTCCATTTCGATATAGCCGAGCATCATATAATCGTCCATATTGTTTCCCGCATTGCCGACAACCTGCCATTTGCCGCCGCGTTTTTCGAGCATATGAACGCTGCGCGTCCAAAAGGTTTCTTCTTTGCCGCCCTCGCCGTTTTTCGTCGTGATGATGTTGCGGTGCGTGATAACCGCCGAATTTGGGGTGCAAGTAATCATATAATTATCATGCGAAATCTTATCCGCCATATTTGGATTTGCCTTGTTTTTTTCAAACTGTACCATTGTCGTTTCGATGGTCCGCGTTTTATTCTGCATTGCGGGCAATCCCGAATAATCGTCGACGTAAATCGTCATCAAAGCATTGCGGTCACCTTTTTCGCCCGCCATTCCCCAAGCGCGGTCAAACGCTTCGAGAGCCTTTTTGTCCGCATCCGAACATTCGCCGAAAGCGTGTCCGGCAAAGCCAAACATCAAAATGAACATTACTAATATGTGCTTCATAATTTTTTTCCTTTTTTTTATTCAATCGAATGCGAAAATTAACTTTGATCTGTCTGCCGCCGCATTCGCTTCAAATAGCCGTTCACTAAGAATTTATCTCTTATCTTCGTAAACGATATTCCGTGCAAAAAAAGGGCATCGTTTGTAAATGTTGTTTAGTTGCTGCCGTTTTAAAAAATGCTTTTGTCATTCGTTAAGTCGGCACGGCGAGAATCCGCCGCAGTTCCACCAGATTTTCTTTCAAAACGAAGCCGCAAATCCCAGCTTCCGCCGCGGATTCGCGCAGTTCGCGGTCGTTATACTGCGTCACGAATAAGATCTTCGCGTCAGGGTATTTGCCGATGATTTGTCCGGCTGCCTCCAGCCCGTTCATCTGTTTCATTTCCCAATCCATCAAAACCCAGTCAGGCAAAAACTTCTCGTAGCATGCGAGCGCGTCAATGCCATCCTCGCATTCAAACACTTCTCCGGCGGTCGAAGGCAAAAACTGGCGCATCATCACGCGCATCTGCGAACTGTCATCAACGATTAAAACTTTCATCGGCACTCGTAAAATCGAATGTTGAAAAAATACAGGTGTACCTTGAAACGCAACTATAGGCGGAAAAAAACTGCTTGAGAATCCGTAGGCTTGCGTATATTGAGCTATGTATGCTTGCGTATTTTTCTAAGTAAGAATACATAGAACGCCTAGTCTGCAACTCTTTATATCTAGTAATTGAGGAACTTCGCATCGCGTAGCGATGAAATGAATTTAGCCGTACCTTGAAAGACACGGCTAAATTCAAAATGTCGCTCTGCGACCGTAAAACAGAGTTGCACATTAGGTATAAAACACTATTAAGAAAGGCTGGCAGATTTGAGCGCGGGGCACTTCTTTACAATTCGGATTTATGAGTAATGGCGAATTTGACGAGCGCGAGGTTGCCGTGCAGATTTAATTTGCGGCTGATGTTGAGGCGATGCGTGTCAATCGTTCGGTGGCTGACGAATAGCTCGTCGCCGATCTCTTTGCTGGTTTTGTCTTCGGCGATCATCCGCAAAACGCGGCGTTCGGTCGGCGTCAGCGAATTGAGTTCGGGTTTGTCGCTCTTCAGTTCTTCAGCACGGCGGCGGCGATTTAAGAGCAAGGATGACAGCGACTGGCTGATAAAAGATTTTCCGGCGGCGACCGCGTTTACGGCGGCGACAATATCGGTCGTCGCGTCGTCTTTGAGTACGTAGCCGCGGACATTTAGATCCATTGCCGTTTGAAAAATTTCTTCTTCGCTGTGCATCGTCAGAAAAACGATTTCGATTTCGATTTGTCGTACGCGCAGTACGCGGACAAGTTCAAAACCGCCCATCTCCGGCATATCAACATCGAGAACGGCAACATCCGGTTGATTCGCTTCGATCAACTCCAATGCCTGCCCGCCGTTTTTCGCTTCGCCGACAACCGTGAATTTCGCGTCCGCGTCGAGCATCTGGCGCAAGCCCTGCCGGACAATCGAATGGTCGTCGGCGATCACGATCTTGATTTGATCTGTCATCATTTTATTAAGCGATTGAGGAAATTTTCAATATTTTTTATTCACAGATAGAAACAGATATATATAGATAAACCCGGATGATTTTTTTATAGGAACAAATCCTGATCTTCATTCATTCTCTATCTTGTATTTACCTGTGTCCATCTATGGCAAAATATGGTTCCATTCTTTTTGAATGCTTATCTTTCGCTCCAGGGTATTTTAATCAAAACATTTGTTCCGCCGCCAATCTCGGATTCGATTTCCTGCGTTCCGCCAAGCATTTTAACGCGCTCGGAAATGCCCAAAAGTCCGAAACCGCCCTTGTCATAAACTTTGGTTTGTGCCGCCTTCGGATCGAATCCTTTGCCGTCGTCGGAAATTAAAATTGTCAGGTTGCGGTCGCTTTTTTTGAGAAAAACCTGCACTTCGGTCGCTTCGGAGTGTTTCAGAATGTTGGTTAAATTTTCCTGTATGATCCGGTAAATACTCATTTCGGCTTCGGGTTCAAACAGATCGTCCACCTCGTCGAGTTCGATTTGAATCTTTACTTGATCGGTTTCGGCGACCTTGTTGAGTAAGGATCTGACGGCCTTGGTCAAGCCGAGATTTTCGAGCAGGTAAGGGCGCAGATTGTAGGAAATCTCGCGCACTTCGCCGATGGTCTGCGTCGTCTGCGCGGTGATCAAATTGAGCTGTCGTCTGATGTTTTCGTCCGTCACGGTTTCCGCGCTCTGGACGACGCGGTTTTTGATCATCGCCAGGCTTTGTCCGATCGAATCGTGCAACTCGGCGGCGATGCGGCGGCGTTCAGATTCGTGCGCGTTGATCAGCCGGCGGGAAAATTCTTCCTGTGTCCGGCGGTCGCGTTCGAGATTGAAAAGACGGCGGCGGTAAAGAGCGTAAGTCACTAATAAAATAGCCGCGACGCAAGACAGCAGAAAAATCCAGGTGCGGTAAAACGGCGGTTTGACGACGATTTTAAGCGTTGCACCTTCTTCGTTCCAAACATTATCGCTGTTGGCGGCAATGACCCGAAACGTGTAAGCGCCCGGCCCGAGATTCGGGAAAAACGCTGTCCGGCGCGTTCCGGCTTCCGTCCAATTTCCGTCCAGACCTTCTAAACGGTAGCGAAAGCGAATTTGTTCAGGTTTGATAAAACTTAAACCCGAGTAATCGATTTCGAGATTTCCCTGTCCGGGCAGGATCTCTATTTGCTTCGACAGCTTGCCAACCGTTTCGTTGTCAAGCCGCGCGTCTTCGATGACAACGGGCGGCGGCAGCGGATTGGTTTTGACCGATGCAGGATTGATGATTGCCACGCCGTTCTGCGTCGGAAACCAGAGCTGCCCGTCGCGCATTTTGATTCCGGCGGGTTGTCCGCCGCCGTTGGCTTCCGTTGAGAGCATTCCGTCCGATTTGCCATATGCGATCGAGATGATCGTCCGCCTATGTCCTTCGGCAAATTCTTCGAGTTCGATCCGGCTGACGCGGTAGATTCCCTGATTCGATGACATCCAGAAATTGCCGCGATCATCGGGCAGAATCTGAAAAACGCCGTCGCTGAAAAGACCATTTTCCTTTTTATAATTGGTAAATTTGCCCGCCGCGAAACGCGACAAACCGCTGTCATATGTGCCGATCCAAAGCGTGCCGCTCTCGTCCTCGAACAGCGAACGGATATGATTTCCCGTCAAACCGCTCTGCTCGGTCAAAGCGTTGATCTTTCCGCCGCGCAATTCGGCAAGCCCGCCGTAAGTTCCGATCCAGAGCGTTTCGCCGTCGGCGGATTCGTGAATCACCTTGACATCATCGCTGGGCAAACCGTCGGCGGTTGTCAGACGATCTAATTTCTCGCCGTCATAGTTGTATAAACCGGTATTTGAGGCAAACCATAAAACGCCGTTTTTGTCCTGGTGAATATCGAATACGCTGGAGAGACCATCTGCTTTTACAAGACTGAAATTAAACTTCTCCTGCGTTTCATGGAATTCACCGTTTTGGAACAGAAACAAACCATGGTTGACACTTCCGACCCATAAACGCCCGTCGCGGTCTTCTAACAGCGATTGCACGAGAATGCGTTTACTTTTGCGGTAGTCCGTAAATTTGCCGTCCTTAAGAACCGATAAGCCGTTGCTCGTGCCGATCCAGACCGCGCCGTTTTTATCGCTGATGACATTTGCGTCAAACGACGACTGTTCTTCTTTCGAGATTCTGACGATTTCGCCATTCTCTAACTTGTAAACGTAAAATCCGATCGTAAACCATAATTCTCCTTTAACGGTTTCCAGTATTTTCGACCTAAACTTGCTAAGATCCGTGTTTGCCAGAAAGTTTGTCAAACCCGGCGGCAGCTTGTATTCGGTCGTTTCCCCGGACCTATTCCTGATCAGTTTTTCTCTGGTTAAATTCCAGACCGCACCGGACGGCGCGTAATAAGGATACGTTAAATAATAGTCGGTATCGGTAAATTTCTGCACCGGGGAAAAAGCATCGTTCTCGAACCGGAACACGCCTTCTCGCGCATAGACCAGAATATTTCCGCGGGGTCCTTTCGTTACGAATGAAGCAGTATCGGAAGCCAAACCGTCGGCAGTCGTAAAGGTGCGAAATTTACCGTCGTGGAAACGAACCGGATTTTCTTCTTCCGTTAAAAACCACAGATCGTTGCCGTCCGCGAGCATTTTTCCCAAACGGTTGCTCGGCAAATCCGGTGAGTTGCCTTTATTGAAAACTGTGAACCGCACGCCGTCGAAACGCACGAGACCGTCGTTCGTCGTCAGCCAAAGATAACCGTCCGAAGTCTGCGCGACGGCTGTCACCGAATTCTGCGGCAAACCGTTATCCGCCGTCCATTGATCGAAGCGATAATGCGCCGCCGCGCCGCCGCCGGTGAAAAAGAGAAATATGAATATGTAAAATAATCGTCGAATCACGTTTCAGAGTTATTAACCGGCCACAAACTTCTCATCAAAATCGGCAATAGTTTATTGGATTAAATGTAGAGCATAGTATATCAATCGCCGCCCGCGATTCGTCCGTTTTTAATTTGTGATCTCGTACTTTTTAGTCTTGCGGAATATCCATCATTTCCTAAATTTTAATCCGGCAGATTTATACGCTTGAGCATTTCCTTAAAACTCGGATCGGAGCGAAGATTTTCAAACGCAGGTTCGACCTTCAAGGTATCAAACGGCGGTTCGCGCCGATCGATCGCGACGTTTAGCCACTTGAATGACTCATCTTTTTCATTTAGATAAGAATAAATTATTGCCATGTAATATGGCGAGCCTTTTCCGGGATCATTGATCAAACTCTTTTCGAATTCCAACCTGGTTCGCCAGTAACCTTCCACTCCGGAGCTCTCTAGCGCAGTTTTTGCCTTTGCAAATTGTTCTTTACGCACGTCTATCTCTTCCGGCGTGAGTTCTGAGTATTTGAGCGCTTTTACTTCTTCGGCGATCGATTTTTCGATCATTCCCTTGTATTCATATGCGGTAGCAAGATGATAGTGCGCCCAATTCCAGGTACTGTCCATTTCAAGCGTCTTTTTGCCCTGAATGATTGCTTCATCGTGCCGCCGCGCTAAATTGAGAATGTAGATCATATCCGAATTGATGATCAGCGAGAGCGGATCGAGATCGCGCGCACGCTTTACTTCGGAAATTGCTTCATCGTTACGACCAAGACGAGTAAGCAGCTCGCTATACCATTGATGTGCGCTCGGGTAATTCGGATCCAACTCGATCGCGCTTCTGAATTCGCGTTCGGCAGCAGCCCATTCGAATTTGTTCCAATATACACTCGCGAGCGCGGCATGAGGCTGACCTAAACTCGGATCTAATTCCAATGCCTTGTTTGCTGCGCTGCGAATTGCGGTATATCTCGGTTCACCTTTTAGCGGCGATGATTCAACCGCATAACCATCCGCAATACCCGAATAGGCAAGCGCGTATTTCGGATCAAGAGCGATCGCCTGTTCAAAGTATTTTATTGCGCGCCAATGTTCTTCGGGTTTCCTCTTGTTCCAATGAAAACGACCTTTCAGATATAACTGATAAGCCTCGGCATTCTCGGTGTAGTTTTTCCCAAGTTTTTTGGCATCCTCACCTGAAAGTTTCGTCTGGAGTTGGGCCGAAACATCGCGAGCGATCTCGCTTTGTAAGGAAACAAGCTCGGATTTATCGCGGTTGTATTGATGACTCCAGAACGCGTTTTCAGTCTCAACATCAACCAACTCCAAACTCAGCGTCAGCTTATCGTCGCGTTCGGAGACGCGCCCATTTAAGATCGCCTGAACATTTAGCTCTTTTCCGATCAATTGAATATCGCTCTGTTTTCCTTTGTAACGAAATACCGAGCTTCGAGCCTTGACACTAAGATTTGGCAGCTGTGACAAACTGCTTATCAGCGTTTCCGTCATTCCGTCAGAAAGATATTCGAGATCATCGATCTTGGTTTCATTGACGAACGGCATCACCGCGATCGATTCGATCTGTTTGATCGGCGTAAGGTATTTGTAGCCAACAAATCCGCAGACAGCTAAAACGCCAACAAATGCAGCTCCGACCCAAAGCTTCTTTGTAAAAAGAGAGCTTTTTCGCGTCATTTTTTTGATTTCATCGGTTGGCAGAATCACCGTTTCGCCGGTTTCTGAGATTTGAAGTTTAGTTGCGCCTTCGCTTGGTAAGATCTCGGTTTTCGGTTCGTGGTTTGCATCGGCAACACCGAGCGTTTTTGTCTTCGTTTCATCAGTCCCCGGACCTACGAGCAGGGTTGTGCCCTCATCAAGGCAGAAAGAGAGCGTTTCCTCGTAATATTCTCGTCTGCATTCACGGCAACCTTTCATCGTGATTCAATAAGTAGAAAAGATAAGTTTTTATTCATTGTTCAATGCAGGCCAGGTGTTTTTCGGACTTTCGTTTCGCAAAGTTATCTGAAGTCCGTGATCAATACGGCATCGTTTGCGGTTTCGCCACGCACGATCGCTATCCGCTTTCCATCCCGCGACCAGTCTCGCCGATAAATTCCGTTTTGCTTAAAACTAGTAATCTGCGTAGCACCGCCGCCTTCGATCTGTTGGACCCAAAGATTCCTTCCGCCGGTACCATTGTCAACGTACGTAATTCCGCGTCCATCCGGCATCCATTTTGGCGACATATCTACGTATACTGTGGCGGGCAGTTCAAACGTCTTTATTGCTGCTCCACCTTCAAATGGGAGCACGATAATTTGATTTGAATTGTTTTTGTCCCGAACAAATGCGGCAATAAATTTCCCATCCGGCGAAATACTTGGCTCATTTGAGGTGTATTCGGTCAAACGGCTTACCGCTCCTCCCTCGCTAGACATTCGCCAAAGATTTTCCTTTCCGAGTTTCCACGCAGAATAAATGATCGATCTACCGTCGGGTGAAATATCCGGATTGGATTCATCGGCAGAATTGTCGGTAAGAAGTGTCGGGCTGCTTCCATCAATGCTTACGCGCCATAAATTCTCACTTCCCTTAGAAGTGACGTAAATAATATATTTTCCATCAGGGGAAACAACCGGGGAGTATTTCAAGCGGGCGTCATTGGTCAGCTGTTTGGAATTTGAGCCGTCTGCATCCACGATCCATAGCTCGGTTTCACCGCTGCTCATCGAAACGTAAACGATACGGTTATCGGGAGTCCAGGCGATTCCGCGGGATAATTCATCTTTTCCCGAAGTAATTTGCACTGCTTGATTTGGGTCGGCATTTGGCGAAACCCAAAGACTTGAGGAATGATCGGAATCGATTGCTACCAGTGATTTCCCGTCGGCTGTAATTGTGATCTTGGAATAGTTCGTCAAATCGTGAGTTAGCTGGCGCGATCTGCCTTCTGGAAAGGAGATCTCGTAGATCTTTCGGAAGCCCTCTCCGCCGTTCTCGTCCGCATTGAAAATTAGGCCACTCATATCCGGAAGCCACAGGACACTCTCGATAATATCCCACTTGCGCTCGCTAAGTTCGGTCAATTTGCCATCAGAGACTTGAATGATAGCGATCGTCTGCTTAAATTTCACCCTGTTGTCATCGCCAACGCTTACAGCGATCAACTTCCCATCCGGCGACCACGCCGGCTCGCTGTCGAAATACAAATTCTTATCGCGCGACGCCAATTTTCGTACACCGGTTCCGTCAGTATTGGCTATAAAAATTGCGGTTTCCGTCGTGCTGGAAACCCATGTTCCATAAGCAATTTGCATGCTATCCGGCGATAACGAAAACCTACCTGAGTTATCTACGATCTTTGAAAAAGAACCGCCTAAAGTCGGAACTTTATAGATAGCTCCCGCCCTGTCGCCAGCCTTTATTCCGCCGAAATATACGTGGCTTCCGTCCGGCAAAAACTTCAAATGTGAATATCTATCGAATATCGCGCGG
>JBGTEI010000277.1:0-1511 GCA_041747875.1 Pyrinomonadaceae bacterium
CCGCCGATCTTTTCAGGCGCTGCTAAAGCCGCATTTAACGCTGTTTCGCCGCCCATCGAATTCCCTGCGAGCCAAGCTTTTTCTATCTTCAAATGCGCAAGTAACCCAATTATTAGTCTTCCCTGCTCACGTCGCGAATAATCTCCTTCCGGTTTGTCTGAAAATCCGAACCCGTTCAGATCAACGGCGATCACGCGATATTTCTCAGAAAGCGGATCAAATACGTCTTTCCAGGTGTAAGTCGATGACGTGTATCCATGGATAAGAACCAGCGGAATGCCATTTCCCTTATCCTGATAATGCAATTTTACACCGTCAATAACGGCAAACTTGCTGTACTCGGAATGCGGAACGCTAGATCGTAATTCCTCAAATGAAACGTCCGCCGGGCGGGAAAACCAGAAGACCGTAAACGCAATAGCGCCGATCGCGAACAGCGTAAAGGCAACTGACGCAATTTTCGTCAATATCTTCATTCGACATTAAAGCCGGTAATATCATAGGACATTATGATCAGATCATGCGTCCGGTCATTTCGGTCGATAACACAGTCCGCAAGAAGTGCTTCCATTTTGAATCCAAGTTTTTCAAAAACCATTATCGCGCCCCGTTGTGACGACGCCATCCGCGCAACAACCTTTCGGAGTTTCAGATCGCTCGCATGTGCGAAAAGCTCGCTTGCAAGAATATTTCCCAATCCCATTCCGCGAACTTCGGGCGACAAAAGCAGGATCACTCCGCCTAAATGCCGTGTCCAAACCTGTTCTTCCGACAAAAGACTGCCGTGCCCGACGAGCTTCCCATCCTTTTCAACAAGGATCGTATGTAAGTTCCCTTCTTTCAGACGCCGTATCCAATCGTCAACCGCGCTTTTTTTCGTTATATCGATCGCCAAAAAAAGCAGATCATCTTCCGGCAGAGACCTTGCAAATTCAAGCATTGCGTCGCGATCTCCGGCTTCCATAAGGCGAAGAGTAACATTTGCATCGCCGATCTTTGTTTTCCAGGGATATTTTCTGCGGGTGGCGGATTCTTTTGCCATTTATTGCTCCAATTTTCGAATTTCGAGGTTTGCGGGTATTTATCCGGGTTTTAAACCGGATAAATACCCGTCAAACGTTTCGCTCTGCGATTATAGCAAACTTTTATTTATCTTCCCCCGAAGAACCGCTTCCAAGTATCGGCAGTTGAGCTGCCATATCGAGCCAGCGTTTTTGAATTTCGACGTAGCTCTTCATCGTAGCCTGTGCAAAATCAGCCAAAGCGGCAGCCGGCGAAGAAGCATCGAGATTCATTCCGTCTTTTACTGCCTTCACCATTTGAGCGTTTTGTTCAGCAGCAAAATCAAGCCACGACATACGCATTTTTACAAATGTTTCAAGACCCTGCGCGGTCGCATTTTGAACATTTCCGATAACATTCGGATTTGATAAACTCGCGCCCGATTGAACTGTTTTCATCAATTGCTCGCCCTGCTGGATCGCGATCTCAGACCATTGTTTTTGTGCTTC
>JBGTEI010000278.1:0-4867 GCA_041747875.1 Pyrinomonadaceae bacterium
AATTCTTAAAGACACGGCGCACTATAATAATTCTGATGTCCACAGTTTTCCCGGTACGCCTGCGCCTTTTTCGTTGAAACGACTTTCCAGTATCCGGTATCGTTTATTTTCAGTTGATAGATAAATTTCTCGGCGAACAAAGAATCACCGGCATACCGATCATCGATGCCTGTGTCTGTAAAAGTGAAGATTAATTATTTTCGAACTACCCCGCTGCAAGCAGATGGTGAATTCTTTTCAACGAAATTACCCTCGATACGGGATCGGATCGGAGAGTCCTGCCTGCTCAAAACCACGAAGTCTCAGCACGCATGAATCGCAGGTTCCGCACGCCAGATCTTCGTTTCGATAACATGACCAGGTAAGGTGAAGCGGCGCGTTTAACTCAATTCCTTTTTTCACTATCCCGGCTTTTGTCAGGTCAATTATCGGAGTTTTGATCTTTATGTTTGTACCCGGTTTTGTGCCTGTTTCAATGGTTTTTTCAAACGCCTCAAAAAACTCCCGCCGACAGTCTGGATAACCGCTCGAATCTTCCGAAACCGCACCGACACAGATATTTTCCGCGCCTAAAACTTCCGCCCAACTAGTCGCGATCGCCAGCATATTTGCGTTTCGAAAAGGGACATAGCTGGTTGGAATTTCGTCTGTTTCCAGATCGGCATCGGTTACTTTTATATTTTTATCGGTCAACGAAGAACCGCCGATCTTGGCGAGATATTCGATCGAAATATCGATCCGTTTTTCAATTGAATAAAAATCCGCGATGTCGTTAAATGCTTTTCGCTCGCGCGCTTCGGTTAACTGTCCATAAGAAATATGCAGAAATGCGATTTCGTCATTTTTTTCTTTTGCAATTGCAGAAGTTACGCACGAATCCATTCCGCCGGAAACAAGACAAATTGATAAGTTATTATTCATAGAATTATTGAATTTTGTTAAACATATACAATTTTATAAAACATTTTAAATTAATGAATATTATTCTAAACAAATTTTTTGTGCTAATCTAATCCATCTTTTATAGCTTATTCAGTTGATACAGTTAATAAATTCAAGGGAGGAATTTATGGACAAATTAAAAATACCTGCAGCTCGAAATAAAAATTAAGTAATTCAAAATATGACTGAAGAAGTCTTAATTTATGACCTTGATGCCAATAAAGCACATTGTTTAAATGATACATCGGTAACTGTTTGGAAAGCCTGCGACGGCAAAAATACGGTTGCCGATATTGTAGAAGTTCTTGAAAAACATACCAGAAGCAAGGTTAATGAAAATCTGGTTTGGCTGGCAATTGATCAGTTAAATGAACGAAATTTACTGAGCGGAAGCATTCCACAAAAATTTGCGGGAAAAACGAGACGCGAAATTATAATGACAATCGGTTTAGCATCGGTTATGGCTTTGCCGATAGTATCTTCATTGGTCGCACCGCAGGCTATATATGCTCAGTCTTGTTCAGGAACTGTCGCTAATTGTATAGGATGCCCGCAAGGAACGCCCTGCGATGTAGATATGGATACCATTATTGGTATGTGTCTCGGAGGCGCTTGTGCAGGTGATTAAATACCTTATATAAATCAATAGAAATAGAAGATAAAATATTTAGTCGGTAAAGTCTGTTTTAAAAAAGAGACGTTGCCGGCTTTATTTTGTTTTTCTACTTAGCTCTCATAAATGCAAAACCGGGTTTTAAACCCGAACAAATTCAAAGAATTGCACATCCGCGTCTTCTTCATCTTTGATAGACAAAGCCCGACTCACGACTTCAAAACTGTTTTGATAATCTCCGGTTTCAACAAAATTTTCAGTTAATTCTAACAAACGAATTTGTTTGTCACCCTGTCTAAAAACCTAAATCCTGCGTCTTGACTTATGCTTTCCCATTCCATTTCGTCAAAATTGATTCTAGAATTTTCCATTAAACTCCGTGAACATCCGCGCCCCAAATATATTTGTGGAGTTGCAAATTGAGCCGGACTTTCAACCCGCTTCGTGAAACCGTTTCAGCCATCTCCTGCAAATTTTCGACGCCAAAAACGGGTGAAATTAAGATCTCTTTCGCCCGGTTTTGAAGATCGTATCTTTGGATAATTTCTTTCACAAATTCCCAGTCTTTAATGTCAGCGATCACAAATTTCACTTCGTCTTTATCAGCATTCAGCCGCTCCAAATTCGCCCAATGATTTCTTTCCGCTTCGCCCGATGCCGGGCATTTTACGTCTAGAATTATCTTCGCCCGTTTATCAACTTTTTCGGTTGAAACAAATCCGCCGGTTTCGATCAAAACTTCATAACCTCTTTCGCAGAGCTCAGTTATGAAAGGAAATACATTTTTCTGCGCAAGCGGTTCCCCGCCGGTTACCTCTACAAGCTTGCAGCCAAATTCTTCAAGTTTTGCAAAAATATCCTGAAAGCTAATCTTCTCGCCACCCGTAAATGTATATTCCGAATCACACCAAACACAACGCATCGGACAGCCCGTAAGCCGCACAAAGCTGCACGGACGTCCCGCGTGCGTCGATTCACCCTGGATCGAGAGAAAAATTTCGGTAATTCGCAAATCCATAAGAGTATTTTGCCGCGGATTTCGCGGATCGAAGACGATCAAATCTTAAGAAACTTAATGTTGACCTTCGGATTATAGCAATTAAATTATCTTAACTTATCCGCGTTCATCTGCGTAAATCCGCGGCAACATATTCTTCCGGCTTTTGCGGAACAACGCGTTTGCGTTAAACTTTCCTTAATTCAACTAGGAGAAATTTTATGCGACCACAACTTGAGAAGTTTATCAGCGAGATCGGCAAAAATGCCGTTGCAATTATACCGGCGGCACACGAAAAAACCCGCAGCTATGATACGGAATATAAATTCCGTCAGGATTCGGATTTTTGGTATTTAACAGATTTCCCCGAACCGGACGCGATCGCCGTCATCACGCCGGATAAACGCACAAAATATACAATGTTTGTCCGCCCGCGCGATCCGTTGATGGAAACCTGGTACGGGAGACGCGAGGGAACGGAAGGCGCTGAGAAAAATTACGGCGTACAAAAGGCGTATTCGGTCGATAAATTTGAGAAGCAATTTACAAAAATGCTCGATGGATACGATACGCTTTATTATCGTTTTGGCGTTGATAAAGCGCTGGACAAGATGATCCTTGAGTATCTTTCGGGCCAGAGAGTTCAACGGCTAAAAACCGCATATCCTCCGCACACTATCGTTGACCCGACACTGCTGATTCACGAAATGCGTCTCCATAAAACGGAAGAAGAAATTGAACTCATGGCGACTGCCGGAAAGATCGGCGCCGAAGCACATATTCTGGCGATGAAAAGCTGCAAACCCGGAATGAACGAACTCCAGATCGAATCGATCATCGAACACTACTTCCGTATGAACGGCGCAGGCGGTGTCGCTTACAATTCGATCATCGGCGGCGGCGAAAATGCGACGATCCTCCACTATGTTGAAAACAATGCCGAGCTAAAAGACGGTGATCTGCTTTTGATCGACGCCGGCTGCGAATATAAGGGTTATGCGTCAGACATTACGCGAACATTTCCGGTAAACGGTAAATATTCAAAAGCACAAAAAGAAGTTTACGAGATCGTTTTGGAAACTCAGAAAGCGTGTATCGAAGCGACCGTGACGGGAACGACGATCGTCGAACGTCAAAATCTTTCGATCGAAATGCTGACCGAAGGAATGAAAAAACTTGGGCTTCTCAAAGGCGCAACAAAAACACTCATTAAGAATAAGAAATACCTGCAATATTATATGCACGGAGTTGGTCACTATATCGGAATGGACGTTCACGATGCGGGAAGATATTTCACTGACCAAACCGCAAAGAATTCGCGACCTTTTGAACCCGGAATGGTTCTGACTGTTGAACCCGGTCTTTATATCCCGCCCGATGATAAATCCGCACCCGCGCCATACCGCGGGATCGGGATCCGTATCGAAGATGATGTCTTAGTTACGGAAAGCGGAAACCGAAACCTTACATCAAAAGTGCCGAAAGAGATCGAAGAGATCGAGGCATTGATGAATAAGGGAAAAGCTAAAAGTGCGAAGAAATAAATAGTTCAATTTAGAACGCTTCGTTAAGCGTTAAATTTGTGCAGTGAACGGCGATCCAAAATTCCAATCCTCCAAAAGTTGGGGTGGTTGCTACACCTAACAGCCCATTATTATGACAATAGACGAAATCGGCAAAAATCTTCCGGCACTTTTTGGAGCGACGCTTCTCGCAATTCTTTTTATTCAATCCGGACTTGATAAAGTCTTTGATTGGAAAGGAAATCTAGGATGGCTGACCGGGCATTTTGAGAAGACTTTTCTTAATGGAACTGTTCCGATGATGCTTGCTGTCATCACCCTGATGGAGATCGCAACGGGGTTTTTAAGCGCGATCGGTGTCATATATTTTTTGATATCCGGATCGTTGATACTGATATTTTATGCCGCAGTGATCGGAGCGGCTTCGATCCTGGCGCTTTTCTTCGGACAACGGGTCGCAAAAGATTATCCGGGCGCGGCGGTTTTGGTTCCGTATTTCATCCTGCTGCTGATTGTCATTTATCTTACAAACCCATATTTAAAAGCATAAAAAGCCGGTCAGGAATTTCTTCCAAACCGGCTTTTGTTTTCTGCGCCTCGAATCCTTAGCGAACTGTTGTTTTGCTTGCGATCTTTCTTACCGTTTTCCCATTTCGATAAGTAGTAATTTTATACGTAACACGGTAATTCCTGCCGTTTTCTCTGACGATCACCGTTTGATAGGTTGTTTTAACCGCCGGTTGAACATATTGATCTTTGTTTTTCTTAACAAGTACGCGGCTGATCAGTTTT
>JBGTEI010000279.1:0-5398 GCA_041747875.1 Pyrinomonadaceae bacterium
TGTGACTTGGGATTCATTATATTAAAAAAAGCACACTTGCGGGCGCATACATATTGTATGGAGGTTCTGATTAACTTGAGAAAATCTTCCCACGACAATATTTCTCAGTTTTATTAACTATATTGGATATTAAATTTATGTGCTCTCTTTTTCTTTGAAAAATGAGCAGGCAATAGAATATGGAAAATCGACGAAGCGATCCCCCGAATGCTTCCAGGGCTTACGGCAAAGGAAATCCGTCACGCAGCGGTGAAGGAGAATCCGGTGCGCAGAGGAATTACCGGTCGCGATATGATCGTGGATCTCAATCCGGTTCGGGATACAAGAGCAAAAACCAGAATACCGGATACAAAAAAACATTCAGTTCTAGAAAAGGAAAGCCTGCGAGTGCTAAGGAAAAACACTGGAAGAGTGCGGACGCGCCTCGAATTGTTTCGGATCTGCAGATAACCGACGGGAAACACATCGGCAAGTACCTAAAGACCTCAGAATCCCCATCCGTTAAGCCGACAATTCGAAGGATCAGGGAAGTTATGTTCCGAATCCTAATTCGCAAGGTCAGAGCGGGCCGGTTTCTTGATCTTTGTTCCGGGGCAGGGACAATGGGGATCGAAGCAATTTCACGCGGTGCATTGATCGGTACTTTTGTTGAACGTTCGGCAAAGATGTGCAGTTTTATCAGGAAGAATCTTGAAACGCTGGAAATCAAATTGGGGCATGGCGAGATCTTTGAACTCGAGGTCGTGCCATTTCTAAAGAGAATGGAGAAACGCCGGCGCTACTGGGATGTCGTTTACTACGATCCGCCTTACGACGCGGATTATGATGAGGTACTCGAGTATTTCAAACGCGGCGCAGTGATTAGACAAGGCGGAGTTCTTGTTATTCAGCACCACGTTGAAATGTTTTTCCCAGAAAACATGGGCGGATTGAGACGTTGGAAAGTTGTTGTTGAAGGTGAATCCGCGATTAGTTTTTACGAAAGAAAATTATAAATGCGCATTATATCGGGGTTATATGGAGGAAGGGTACTAAAAAGCCCTTCGAATCAAAAAACCCGCCCGACATCCGACCGTCTAAGAGAAACCCTTTTTAACATACTTGCGCCGAGGATCGATGAAGACACGCGATTTTTAGATCTTTGCGCCGGCACCGGCGCGATCGGGATCGAGGCGCTTTCTCGGGGCGGGAAGTTCGCAGCATTCGTAGACAAATCCCGCCGCGCATGCGCGTTGATCGAAGAAAATCTTGATCTGCTCGAAGTGCCTGAACCCTCGACCGAAGTTTTCTGTTTACCTGCGGGCAAATTTCTATCCAGAAATAGTGAAGAAATTTGGGACATCATATATTTTGACCCTCCGTACAGTGAATCCTACGAAGAGATATTGGTTTCGATCGGCGATCCGAAATCATTGAGTTTGTCCCCGCCGGGCGTATTTATTGCAGAACATCACGCAAAAAACAAGATGCCGGATATTATTGGTGAGATCAGACGATGGCGCTTGCTAAATCAAGGTGAAAATTCCCTCAGCTTTTACGAAAAAAATTAAATTTTCTATATACGGATCCGCACTTAGACGTCTTAAAAATAAACATCTACAATTGACGCAATGAAGATATTGGTTTGGATTATCCTCTGCCTGATCTGGGGAACGACCTGGTTATTTATTAAGGTTGGACTGAGGGATATTCCGCCTTTGACGTTCGCGTCAATAAGGTTTCTTCTCGCAGTTGTAGTTATCGGTTTGATCATCGCCGCGAAAAAAATATCATTTCCAAAAACCGGGAAGCAGTGGAAGTTTCTAGCCGTTACGGGGGTTCTCCAATTCACAATAAATTACAGTTTTGTATTTTGGAGTGAAGTCTATATTTCTTCCGGACTGGCTGCGGTACTTCAGGCAACGATTCCGATCTTTGGTTTGCTGCTGGCGTGGGTATATCTTCCCGACGAGCGCATTACATGGCTCAAATTTCTTGCGATCGTGATCGGGATCAGCGGCGTTGCGGTCATTTTTATTGAACAACTCCAGATCAATTCGTTTTGGGAATTTGCGGGTTCTGCCGGTATTGTAATTGGGGCATACGCCGCGGCACACGCATCGATTTTGACAAAGGCAAGGGGTAGCTCACTTCATCCCGCAAGTCTAGTTTTCGGACAAATGATATGCGGGATAATACCTCTAATTCCGATCGCAATTTACAAAGAGGGAAACCCCTTTCGATTTCACTATTCAGGTTCCGCAATTGTCAGCATCTTATATTTGACTATTTTTGGAACAATTGCTGCATTTTGGCTTTATTATTGGCTTTTGAGTAAAGTAGAATCGACCAAAGCAATGACGATAGCGCTTGTAACTCCATTGATCGCAGTGATCTGCGGTTCGTTGTTTTTGAATGAGAAGTTTCCGGCTCAAACGTTGCTTGGCGGAACTATGATCTTAGGAAGTGTCGGACTGATCGTGTTTCGGAAAAAATTAAGAACTGCGTAACTATTATGTACTTTAAGTTTACAACTGCCGGTGAATCACATGGAAAGGCATTAGTTTCGATCGTTGAAGGAATGCCGGCGGGAGTCCCGATCGATGTGGAAAAGATAGATCACGAATTGTGGCGAAGGCAGCAAGGATATGGACGCGGCGGAAGGATGAAGATCGAAACGGACAAGATCGAGATATTATCCGGCGTCAGACACGGGAAAACACTTGGATCTCCGATCGCATTTGTCATAAAAAACCTTGATTTTGTTCACTGGGAAGACGTAATGTCGAGCGAAGTTCTAACTGAACTTCCTAAAAATGATCGTGTTGTAAAACGACCGCGGCCCGGGCATGCCGATCTTGCCGGCGGACAGAAATTCAAAACCCGTGATCTTCGCGACATTCTTGAACGGGCATCTGCGCGAGAAACCGCGTCGAGAGTCGCGTGCGGATCGTTTGCGAAACAGTTGTTAGGGGCGTTTGCGATCGAGGTTCGAAGCCATGTTGTAAAGCTCGGGAGCGTACCGGAACAACCACTACAAAAAACGTGGGAGGAGATTCTGGCTATCTCTGATGAAGCGCCGCTCAATTGCGCCGATACGACGATCGAATCGGAAATGATCTCACTTGTCGATCAGGCAAAGGCAAATGGCGATACTTTGGGCGGCATCTTTGAAGTTGTTGCGAAGAATGTTCCGGTCGGACTCGGCGCGCATACGTCCTGGGAGGAAAAGCTTGACGGAAGAATTGCGCGCGCGATCATGTCGATACAGGCAATAAAAGGTGTCGAGATCGGTGAAGCTGTCGAGAATGCTTCGAGATTTGGGTCGGAGGTTCATGACGAGATCGAATACGCGGACAAGAGTTTTAGACGCCCGACAAACCGTGCAGGCGGACTCGAAGGGGGAATTACGAACGGTGAAGAACTTCGCGTACGCGGATATAAAAAGCCGATCGCAACGCTTAGAAAACCGTTGCGATCGGTGGACATTGATTCGAAAGCTGAAGATATTGCGACGTTTGAACGGTCAGATATCACTGCGGTACCTGCCGCGGGCGTGATTGGTGAGGCGATGCTGGCGATCGTTTTGGCAAATTCGATGAGAGAAAAATTCGGCGGCGACAGCCTTGATGAAATGCTGAGCAACTTCGATCGTTATAAAAAGGAATTGTCTAATTATTGAAGTAGATTATTGACCGGACTCAGTTTGCTTTCACTTGACCGGTAAATCCGGCAGGTTCGGAGTCAATTTCAAAATGCAAGAAGGCTTTTATTTTAGGTTGTTTTAACCGGTCTAAATGTTACAGCGTTTATCAAGTCTGGCGAAAAACTGCAGCGGATAGGAATTAGAATTATATACCGAGTAAAATTATATACCTGGTAAATCTACAATCAGATCGATGAATGAGCCAAAGATAAAGCTTCCATCATTTGCAAAGATCAATTGGTTTCTCCATGTATCGGGAAAACGCAATGACGGTTTTCACGAAATATGTACGGCGTTTCAAACTGTGTCTTTACGCGATACAGTTTCTTTTGATGACAACGACGAAATTGTCATGACCTGCGATGATCCGTTGATCCCAATCGACGACGCGAATTTGGTCGTTAAGGCGGCAAGGATGCTGGCGCGCAGATTTGGCGTTCGAAAGGGAGCAAAGATCCATTTGGAGAAAAAAATTCCCTCGCCCGGCGGCTTAGGAGGCGGTTCATCAAATGCGGCGATAACGCTATTAGGTCTTTCAGTACTTTGGGAAATTCCGGCAACGGCCAAAGATCTGGCAGAGATAGGCACGATGATCGGTGCTGATGTCCCGTTTTTTTTTCGCGGCGGAACCGCATTGGGAAAAGGACGCGGCACGGAAATATCCGGGATGTCGGAGATTGGGGAAGAATTTATGTTGTTGGTAACGCCGAATGTCGAAATTCACACGGCGAATGCGTATGCAGAACTCGGCGCTGGTGGCTTGACAAAAAACGACTCAAAAAGTATCCTTCAGAATTGCTGTGAAATCGCCCAAACGCTTGAATCAGGGCGGTTAGAGTTGTTCAACGATTTTGAGAATAGTGTGTTTCCCAGATATCCGGAAATCAAACGTTTGAAGGTTAGATTATTGGATTTGGGGGCGAAAAAAGCGCTTCTCTCAGGCAGCGGAGCCAGTGTTTTTGGCATTTTTGACAATGAAAGCAGACGGCAAACCGCGATGGATTCCTTTTCGGATGATACGTCGGTCAAGAGGTTTGCTGTTGAGACTATTTCGCGGCTGGATTATATTAAGTATTTGGAGCCGTGTAAGAACATGCTACAGAACAGTTTCTAAAGTTTATTGGGGCGTCGCCAAGTGGTAAGGCACCGGTTTTTGGTATCGGCATTCGTAGGTTCGAATCCTTCCGCCCCAGCATATTTTCGATAATTGGCGGGCAGCTTGAAAGAATTCAGGATTGCTCGTCATTTGTTTGTATCAGCGAAAAAATGAGCGTAACCGGCAACATTAAAATTTTCTCGGGAAATGCACATCGTGCGCTAGCTGAAAAGATCTGCCGACACCTTAGCTGTGATCTTGGGACGGTAACGACCTCGAGGTTTTCCGATGGAGAATTTAATTTCCAGATCGGTGAAAATGTTCGCGGGGCAGACGTATTTATTATTCAGCCGACCTGTCCTCCAACGGACGAGAGTTTAATGGAGTTGCTGATAATGCTTGATACATTCAAGCGCGCATCGGCAGAACGTGTTACTGCGGTAATTCCTTATTTTGGATATGCCCGCTCGGATAAGAAAGATCGGCCGAGAGTTCCGATCGCAGCGAAACTTATCGCGAATTTGATCGATCGTGCGGGGGCAGACAGAGTTTTAACGCTCGATCTGCATGCATCGCAAATTCAAGGGTTTTTTGATATTCCGGTTGACCATCTTTTC
>JBGTEI010000280.1:0-4074 GCA_041747875.1 Pyrinomonadaceae bacterium
AACCTGATGTTTATGTCTGTTGAGATGCCAAACGGGCGCCTCGATTGCAGTGCAGATGGTTTTCCGCCTCCGACGCCTCCCGCTGCCGGTGAACAACCAAAGCCCGATGCGCAAAAAGACCGGTTTCGCGGCGTGAGAATATTTGATATATCCGATATCCGAAATCCGAAACAAGTAGCTGCCGTGCAAACCTGCCGCGGTTCGCACACACATTCTTTGGTCACAGATCCGAAAGATAAAAAGAATATATATGTTTACGTTTCGGGAACATCTTTTGTCCGACCCGGGGAAGAATTGGCCGGTTGTTCGGGCGAAACCCCTGATAAAGACGCGAATACCGCGCTTTTTAGGATCGACGTGATAAAGGTTCCGGTCGCCTCACCTAAGGATGCAAAGATCGTTTCGAGTCCGCGTGTTTTTATGGATTCGAGAACCGGGGTGATAAATAGCTTAAATGACGGCGGTTCGCATGACGGAAACGGAAAGCCGGCTGATACAGATCAATGTCACGACATCACGGTTTATTCTGAGATCGGGCTGGCGGCAGGTGCCTGTTCCGGAAACGGAATTCTGCTGGATATCAAGGACCCCGCAAATCCAAAACGCGTAGACGCGGTTAATGATCCGAATTATGCGTACTGGCATTCGGCGACATTTTCAAATGACGGTAAAAAGGTAGTGTTTACCGATGAATGGGGTGGAGGATTAGGTGCGCGATGCCGTGAAAATGACCCGAATAAATGGGGTGCGAATGCGCTTTTCGATCTCAAGGACAACAAGCTTAGTTTCAAAAGCTATTACAAACTCCCTTCGGCTCAAGGCGACAGCGAAAATTGCGTAGCTCACAATGGCTCGCTTGTTCCGGTTCCCGGTCGCGATATCAAGGTTCAAGCCTGGTATCAGGGCGGTATCTCGATCATGGACTTTACCGACGCATCGAATCCTTTTGAGATCGCTTATTTTGACCGCGGTCCGATCGATCCAAACGTCCTGATCCTTGGCGGAAGCTGGTCTGCATACTGGTACAACGGAAACATCTATTCATCTGAGATCTCGCGCGGTTTAGACACTTTTGAGCTAACGCCGACGAAAGATCTTACGCAGAATGAGATCGATGCAGCGAGATCTGTCAAAGTATCAGAACTTAACGTGCAGAATCAGAAAAAAATTACGTGGGGAAGATCACTTGTTGTGGCAAAAGCGTATGTTGATCAACTCGAGCGTTCGAAAGCGATGTCTTCGGAAATGACCGCCGACGTAAGACAAGCGATTCAAAGTGCAGAGAGTTCAAAACTTGCGAAGAAGGACGTGAAACGCCTTAAGACCTTAGCATCAAGCTTTGAAAAATCAGCGGCTAAAACAACTGACGCGAAAGATCAGGAGCGAATGAGAGCTTTAGCGGGCGTGCTCAAGCAGCCTTCGCTTTGATCCGTCAGCCAGCTTCTATTTTAGTCTTTGCTGCATCGCGCAAAAGCTTTTGATCAAGCTATGGGCGATGCTGTTTTTTATTGCTGGACATAAATAAAATGATCAGAAAATACAAAGAAAACGATCGCGAACCGGTTTTAGATATCTGGTACCTGTCCTCTACTCTCGCCCACCCATTTCTTGCTTCCGATTTTGTCGAAAAGGTAAAACAGGATATGCGCGACATATACATTCCCAATTCCGAAACGTGGGTTTATGAAGAAAATTCACAGATCAACGGTTTTATCGGAATGATCGGCAAAGAGATCGGCGGATTGTCTGTCCTGCCGGAGCAGCACTCGAAAGGTATCGGCACAAAATTGGTTGATCACGTTGGGGATGTCTATGAAGTACCCGAAGTAGAGGTCTTTAAGGAAAATAAGATCGGCCGTGCATTTTATGATAAGTTCGGATTTGAATTTGTAAGTGAATATTTTGACGACGCTTCGAAGAATGATGTTTTTCGACTCAAGTTCAAAAGATGAGACTGTCTGAAAATTGCCCGAAGTCAGTGAAACGGACATATTCAATTAGGCTGACTTAAAAGTCGCAGAAACTTTGAAAATCACCCATCTTGTCGTGGACGTCGACGAACAATAGGGCGTTGGGTGAAACCCTACGAAATCGATAATCATTCGTTGCGACGCTGTAACTGTCGTACAGTTAATGTTTTATGTTCGTCACCCTTGGCGACGGGACGACTTCATGAATCGGACGTAGCGATTCTCGGTACGCTTTATTGCTGGTCATCTTCTATAAAAAAAACTGCGAAACCAGACTTTTCAGACGGCCCAATCAAAAGTTCAATATCAGGAGGGGGAATATGGCAGATCAGAAAAAAAGGCTTCTCTGGCTCGTGATCGCGGTTGCGATTCTACTGCTCATACCGTTTGTTGCGATGCAGTTTACGAATGAGGTGAATTGGACGGTTTCGGATTTTGTTGTGATGGGTTTGCTATTGCTCGCAACCGGTATTTCGTTTGAGTTTATAATGACGAGCATCACCAGCAATTTATATCGTATCCTGGTTTTTGCAGCAGTTCTGGCTGCGTTTCTTCTTATTTGGGCTGAGCTTGCGGTTGGAATATTCGGAACTCCGTTTGCCGGAAGTTAGAAAGCAATAGGCAAAGAAACTTCAACCCGGGAAAAACAAATATGTTTGCCGGAATTTGCTCTCAAAAACTCCTCTCCTTTTGACGGAGGGGAGTTAAGACTGAAATTATTCGTACGTATTTATTTTTTCGAACGTTTCAGAAAGCCGCGATCTCGCTTGGGAATCAAATTAGGATCCGCTCTTATAAGATGAATCGTCGTTTGCTGGCCGCCGAATTGTATTTGCTTATTCAGCCATCAGCATATAGATCCAAACAGGTTTGAAGAGCGGAATACCATCTTTATCAAGAGGTGTTCTGGAATCACCCATCACTGAAGTATGCGCCACAAGGGAAGTGACGGTGCTTCCAGGATAATCCGTTATCAGGATCCGCGAATTATTAAATGGCGGTTTGGTTTTATCGATATCAACGGGATCACCAAACTTATTAAGACCAAGCATTTCGAGAATTTCGAGTTGCTGAGGAAACGTGCATCCCTGCAGATCTTGCTTGTGGTTAAATGTAAAGTAATTTTTGAGAGGAGTTGCTCCTTCGGAATACCATTTGGCAGGTTTATTATTATTTTTGTCGTAATCTTTGGGGCCGCCGAACATGATCACCCTCGAAACTTTATGATATTTTGCAATTAACGGTGCGTGTCCACCGCCTTGAGATTGTCCGGCGAGAATGAGTTTTTCCCAGTTTATATCTCCCGTCTCAGTCAAAAATTGCCCCCATTTCTCGTTTACAAAGTTTTTGTTGAGATAGCTGAGCAATTTCTGTAATCGATTTTCGATGCTGTTTGCCTGATTTACCTGAATTAGATTCGAAAGATCCTTCCCCTCAATGATTTCCCGACGAAAATTTTCAAAACAATTGTCATCATTTTCGGTGCGGCAACTGGTTGCCGGAATTGAGCTTGGATAACTCAAAACCAGAGCGTGAAAACCCTCATCGGCCGCGACTTGACTAAAACGTTTTGCCCCATTTCCATTGCCGTTTGTGCCCGGAATAAATACCACAAGTTTATTTTTTGATTTCGCCGAATTGTTGAAATAAACTCCGTGCGGCAAATCAAACGTATCAATTGCCGCATCCGTTGTGCTTGGCAATACCATTTTTCTATTCGCCGGTTGCTGACTATGACCGGTAATTCCCAGCAACCAAAGAGTTATTATTAGAGTCAATTTTCTTTTCATCTTTAATCCCTGCAAAAACAAGATTTCCTTACAATCCAGCGGCTGCGTTAAGCGCTAACTGAAATTGTTCCTCCGGTCAGCCTTGTATTAATCCAGACTTAATAAGGTCTTAAGATACTGTCCGACCTTTAAGGAACTACGAAAACGGAAAAGAGGTCTAAATTTAAAGCACCGACTCAAAGTCTTAGCGAGTGGACGGACTCATCTTTTCCAAGTAACCATAAGAGTCCATGATTGCTATCAAGTATGTCAATCCTCAAGATACAAGCTAGTGGTCAAACTTTCCACTGTTCTATATTGTTCGTCGCCGTTGG
>JBGTEI010000281.1:0-2030 GCA_041747875.1 Pyrinomonadaceae bacterium
AAGCCACTATACAAAAATTCCCGAAGGATTAGCAGTATTACTTGTGTGCGTGTGTCTATTGGTTATGTTTGGTTTGGGTGTCTGGTTACTCGCTCCCGAGGTGGTACGGCAGATAGCGGAATTCCGCGAATTTCTTCCAAAAGCAGTAGAAACCCTTAGCGCGAGAATTTCGGAATTCAGCTGGGGAAAATTGATCATTGGACAAATTCCCGCCTGGGAAGAAATTTTCAACGGCATTTTATCAAGTAAATTTTTGACCAGTGTCGGCGGAATATTCTCAACAACATTTGGCGTCGCGGCAAACTTCCTCGTAATAATTCTTTTATCAATATACCTTGCCAGCGAACCCCAAACATATGTCAGCGGTTTGATAAAACTTTTCCCGGTAGACCGCCGACCGAGGATGAGAGAGGTTATAGGCGAGATCGGTGAAACTCTTAGATGGTGGCTCGTCGGGAAGTTTTTCTCAATGCTCATAATCGGTCTTTTGACTACGGTAGGATTGAGCATCTTAGGCGTTCCGCTTGCTTTATCGCTGGGGATCTTTGCGGCACTCCTTGCTTTTATACCAAACTTCGGCCCGATAGTCGCCGTTATTCCCGCCATACTGTTTGCGTTAGTTGATAGTCCTGTAAAAGCGATATACGTATTGGTCTTGTATGTCTGTATTCAGATGATCGAAAGCTATCTGATAACGCCGTTGATCGAACGGGAAACAGTTTCGCTTCCGCCTGTTTTGACCATATTTTTCCAGATCTTTTTAGGAGTCTTAGTTGGCGGTTTGGGTTTGATCTTAGCGACACCGCTTCTTACCGTTATTATTGTTATCGTAAAAATGCTCTATATCGAAGATATTCTTGGTGATAAGAACGTGAATTTGCCGACGGAAAATGACGTGGACACCGAACCGGCCTAATTCCGGATGTCATACCATATATCTTCACCGCTCAGCCCGAGTACGGTTTCGGGTGAGTCGTGTGCGGTGACAAGAGTTTGCCGATAGGTTTGAAGGATATCAATGCGCTGATTCCGGCTTACGAGGTCAGCACCTGAGGAAGTAAGCAATGCAGACCGGAGACTCGCTATCGCACTATCAAAAGCGGCGATTCCATCCGTTTTGTAAACGCCAAACGCAGATTCGAGCTGCGGGTAGAAATGCTCGGCGCGTTGAAATCTTGCAAATTGTCCCGTTACTTTCACCCGTTCACAAGCGTGAAGCAGAGCATCCCGCAATCCTCGATCTTCGGCGAGCGAATCCGCTTTATTAAAATTTGCGTCGAGATCATCGGTTTTCCCGAAAAGACAATCGAGAGTAACTTCGAGGTATTCGTTATTTAGGGGATATTGCTGAAGCGTGACGGCATTATGAAATAGTTGACCCGGGATACAATGAGCGGCCTGATTTCTGCCTGTTGAAGAGAAATACTGACTCTTTGCAGCGCCAACCGTTAAAGCACCGTTGAGCCCTTTGAGTTTTGACATCAAAAACACGTGCATCAAAAGTGTTTTAACCATCGACTGCCGGTTCGTTTCGTGGCCGGTTGCGATACTTTCGACCGAACCGGTCATCGGCTCAACCTTTAAGATCCGTGCCAGTTTTGTCCGCGATCCGAGGACGCTTGTTCTCTTTGCCATAATGCTGCCAGTGCCAAATTCGAAAATAAAGTTACTTTAGGCCGAGACGTTTGTCCATTTAAGATTTTGCACTTATTCTATTTATTAATTCAAAAAAAGGCGAGAAACAGAGACAAGTTAAAATGATTGAACGATATACATTGCCCGAGATGGGTGCGGTCTGGCAGCTTGATAACAAGTTTCAGAAATGGCTCGATGTTGAGATCGCCGTCTGTGAGGTTCATGCTGAAGACGGAACGATCCCGAAAGATGCGGTCGAGGAAATTAAGACGCGGGCGAGTTTTACGGTCGAGCGAATAAACGAGATCGAGAAAACGACGGATCATGATGTGATCGCTTTTACGACAAACCTTGCCGAAAACATCGGTCAATCGGCGCGGTTTGTACATTACGGT
>JBGTEI010000282.1:0-8220 GCA_041747875.1 Pyrinomonadaceae bacterium
CACCCGTGATCCATGAAGCACTTTCTGATGCGAGGAAATAGATCAAGTCCGCGACTTCATCTGGCCTTCCGGGTCTTCCAAGTGGATGCGATGTGTTTGAATGGTTAAGAAAAGCCTCGTAATCAGCCTCGTTCATTCCACCTCTTTTATGCAGGTTAGAAACGACTACGCCCGGGTTCACCGCATTAACGCGAATGCTCTTTGGCGCCAATTCGAGCGCAGCGCAACGGGTAAGCTGGTCTACTCCGGCCTTTGAAACACAGTAAGCTAATACGTTTGGAAATGCTCGTGGACCGGCGACGCTTGAAACATTTACAATATTTCCTTGACCCTTCGTCAAAAAAGGAACCGACTTTTTCATCATATAAAACATCGACCTGAGATTAATATCCATCATCTTATCCCAACTATCGAGTTCGGTATCAAATAGCGATCCTGTAGCGATGATCCCGGCGGAATTAACCAAAACGTCAACCCGTCCGAAATTATCCATAATGGAAGTGAAAAGTCGATCGATCTGACTCGTTTCCCGCAGGTCAGTAAGCTGTTCCTTTATTTTGCCCGCTAACGTCACGGATTCGTCACGCAGCTCCTTCAATGCGGACTGATTTCTTCCGATCGCAATAACCTTTGAACCCGCTTCCGCAAATTTTAGTGCGGTGGCGTATCCGATGCCGGAACTCGCCCCGGTTACAATGACAACTTTATCCTGCATAAAATTTTGACGTACTCTTTCTTATCGTTTTGCTTATTAGCAAGAGAGAAAATTCTACTGGCTTGATGCGGTTTTTACAACTTACAAAAAAAGACAGCCTTAAAATTGGCTGTCATGAGATCTCTTTGAAGATAATTAAATGTTTTTCACATTGAAGTCTCTGTCTGGAATCAAGCGCCGCCTGTTTGCGGCTGCTTTGGAAAAAGATTTTCGATCGCGATCTTAGTCTCTTGACGCTTTCGCTTTTGAAAATCGTTTACCCAATTTGAAACATTCGAAACAGCCTTTCGGGCTGACTCCTTTCTTACTTTGGTTTCACTCTTAAAGACTTTTTTTACAGTCTTAAGATCCTTTTTCTTTATGATTTTTATTTTTGCTTTATCAGTCATTTTTCCCTGTCCTGTCTTTTATGAATTATGTATGTATAAGTATTAACGCTTTTTAGGAACCGGATATTCCCGAATCCCCGACAAGTACCGCATAATTTGATCGCCTGTATCAAAGACGCACCATCAAAACGCTTTTGCATAATTGTTTTGCATTCTGCAAAACCGCTTGTCGAAATTAGCAAATTGCTAACCATCCTTACGCCGAATTATATTCGATTGTTTCCGGTAATTGCCTACCAATCACTTATTTCCGTACGTTCAAGTCAAGAACGGTTAGATTTGATTGACTTGCATTTCGCTCGGCACACTTTTTGCAATCAGGATCGTTATATGACGATCTCAGACGCAATAATAATTTACCTTGCTTGTGGAACGCCGTTTGGAGTTCACTATTTTTTGAAAAATCGGAATAGCGATTACTTCACGTGGTTGAAAGCTTTGCTAGTTACAAGTTTTTGGATTCCATTTGCACTAATACAGTTGCATGTATATGTTACGGCTCGTTTAAATCTTCAAAAAGGAATACTCGGGTTTGCCGGAAAATCCCCGCTAAGTGTTGATATTGACTTTATGAAAAAAGGATTTGAATCTTATTTGCCCGACGACTATTCGGCAAATTCATTGTTTTCTTTTCGTGAGGTTGTGGAAACCTATACCGGTCTCACTCAGACTCTCATAGCTTCGACCAAAAACCAAACCGACATAAAAGAAACTGAGATTCTAAGGATCTCCGGGCATAGCAACCCAACACTTGGATCAGCTTGTTTGGCGAGACGCAACCAATCCCGTTTGGTTTCTCATCAAAGGGATTCGCGAGAAATGTTCGTTGATGAATTGAACCAAATTTTTTGCTCAAATGTAAATAAGGCGGAATTCAGCGATCATTCGCTAAAGTTTGTAAAATTGTTATGCGATGACGAGGCTTACGATCTCATTGCGAATTTTGAAGACCCAAGCCCGCAAGATGACGCTCGAACGCCCGTCATTCTAGAGGAGAGCATTAAATGGGACCTCGTCCAACAAAAACGATCAACTCAAATGACCGCGTCACAGAACTCGAAAGCATCGCCAACGGTGATTCACACGTTGAGGAAAAACTAGATGCCCTACTCGCAGCTAATGCTGAATTCGCAAATAACAACTCGGAAAGTGATTACGCAAGTGAAAATGCTGCGGTGAATTCGATCGAGAACCCGATATCGATCGAAGGTGCTTTCTCCTATTTTGGTCTGCTTCTTGGCATATTTCCGCCAGCAGCTTTCTTCCTCAAAATGTTGTTTGATATCGGGGAATTTAAAGGGGAATCGGCATGGCTTTTGCTGCTGATGGTGGTCGTCAATGCTGCGGCTGCTTCAGTCGGATATTTCTCGGGCAAGGTCGTTGGAAAAATTGTCTTCAGTTTAGAAAAATACCCATGGTGGATGATGATGTTATTGATGCCGTTTATCGGGATTTTGTGGGGAATGACGTCGGGAGGAACTGCGGGTTTGTTTGTTTTCATCTTCGGAGCAATTTTTGGGGCAGCGATCGGCGGTGCCGTAGGTGGAACGGCATTACCCCTGTTTGCTTTGTTTCACCGCTTGTTTAAAAAGGGCGACAAGATCGAACGCAAGCTATTCTTGCCGATCGCGTTTGGAATATCTCTTATGATATCTGCATTTATCCTTGCCATGTAGACCTGTCTCCGATGCTGATTAAATGTTACCGGTTAATGAAAAATTCATTACAAATTTACAGTTCTGTAACTTTTTGGTAACACCGCCACCGATAGAATCTATCTCCAATGAAACAATACTTATTTCTGGTTATGATAGTTTTGGTATTTTCGGTCTGTTCCTTTTCTCAGGAACCGAATGAAGGTGACGTACAGTTTTGGAATGAAACAAAGGTCTATTTTAAACCTTTTACAAAAGAAGACAGTACCGGTAAAAAACAAAAGTTCATCTCCCCTTTTATTATGGGCACGATTCGCATTGGTCAGAATGTGAGACATTTTGTCGGAGAAAGGATTGGATTTGGGTTCGATGTGCAATTAAATAAGTATTTTAAACTCACGCCAAGTTATTATTACATTGCGGATCAGGCAACAAAAAACAGTAAGGAGTTCGAGAACCGATTTCGGATCGAAGTAACGGGCGAAAAAAAATGGGACAAAGTTTCTTTTAGTAATAGAAACCGTTTTGAACGCCGTTTTAGGAACGGAAGAAGCGATTCAACGCGTTACAGAAATAAAACTCAAGTGGCATTTCCAATAAAAAATAGCGATGGCGAAGAGATTATTACACCTTTTATCGCAGATGAGCCGTTCTACGATTTCTCGAAGAAAGAATGGTCGAGAAATGAATTTTCCGCCGGATTTGGCAAAAAGTTATCAAAAACAACGTCGGCCGAATTTTTCTATATGCTTCAAAACAACACCGGAAATACCCTCAAACGCGTAAATATCATTGGTGTAAACCTCAAATTTACTGTCGATTGAACCATCACTTTTATTGTTTATTATGCCGATCTTTTCGGAAGCGTAGCTAGTTTGCTGCGCTTTTTTATTTGTCATTAAAAAGTTCCAAATGCGCTAAATAGGTTCTTCACTTTAAGATACGCCGAATCAACGACCATAGTCGCTAATTGTTTGGTAGAATGACTTAGTCAAATATCAAATATTTTCTGCCGATGCTTCTTTTATTACATCTTTTTCTGCTTTTCCTTCTAGTTTTTCTGGGGTTTTATATCTTCGTCGCTGATCCGAGGAGTCGCGCCAATCAAACGTTTGCGGCATTTATTTCATTTCTCGCCCTTTGGACAACGAAGGACCTTATATTCTGGAACTTTCGCGACGATCTTTTCCTCTGGGACTATTGGGTTTCTGCAAGTTTTGTGATCGCGCTGTTAATGCAATGTTCACTCGTCGTGTTTGCCTGGGTATTCCCTGAAAACGCCCGAACACCCCGAAGAAAAGCTGCGATTTTGTTTGCACCGGGTTTGATACTTGTACCGGCCGCGTTATTCGGGCTCCTATGGCGAAAGGTTGGATTTGAAGAGGGAGAATTCATAATTGTCACGGCTCCGCTCGCATACGCCTTCGTTATTTATGTTTATTTTGTATTTGGATACGGCGCGGCTTTATTATTCGGGAAATACCGGAAATATCGCGGCACACAGAAAGGTCAGCAAGTTGGCGCAATTCTTTGGGGGCTCTTTATCACCGGCTTCCTCAAAACGCTTGCTAATATTGTTCTGCCTTTTTTTGGAGTTTACGATTACCTTCCGTATAGTACGATCCTTTCACTTCCCGGCGTTCTGATTTACGCGTACGCGATCTCGAATTTCAAACTCTTTTCATTTCAGACCGCGCTTCATCAATTCAGGCTCTTTCCAATTACTTATAAAGTTGCACTTAGTATTGCCACCGTCGCTATATTGAGCTTTGCAATATTTCAAATACCAATCGTTTGGTGGGCGTTTAATGACGGAATGTCTTTCGAAGCCTGGCGCAGATATCTGGTATTTAGCCTTATATCTGCTCTCGTTCCAAATTTGCTGTTGGTTTTGTTGATAGTGCGAACGATCTCTCGACCCTTGCAGCGGATCACTCTCGCTGCGGTGAACGTGACAAAAGGAGACTACGGTGCCGAAGTTACACTTCGAAAAACCAACGACGAAATCGGTTTGCTTTCCGAATCCTTCAATGAAATGAGCAGAAAAATGGCTTTCGACATCGAGGAGCTAAAGCGGCTGAACGATCAATTGATCAGGAGCGAGAAACTTGCTGCAATGGGAACCCTTTCTGCCGGGGTTGCCCATGAAGTAAATAATCCGCTTGCTTCGATATCGTCTTTGATTCAAATGATGCAGAAGGATAAGACTCTCAATGAACCGGTGAGAGAAAAGCTGAATTTGATCGCGACTCAGATCTCACGAATAAAGCGCGTAACCGCCGATATGATGGATTTTGGCCGCGTTCGGCCGGCTGCAAAAACCGAGGTAAACGCAAACGATCTTATCGAAGCTAGTCTTCGCCTTGCAAATTTTGATAAACAATTTCAGGGCCTGGATCTGCAGAAAGATTTGGCAACCGAACTCCCGTTAGTGTTAGCAGACTCGGGTCAAATTCAGCAGGTATTACTAAATCTGCTTTTAAATGCCAAGGATGCAATGCCTGATGGCGGCAGACTTTTTGTTCGAACAGGTTTTGACTCAAAATTTGTAAACATCGAGATCATCGACGAAGGCAACGGGATCGGCAAAAGCGACCTGAAGAAGGTCTTTGATCCATTCTTTACTACAAAACCAACTGAGAAAGGAATGGGCCTCGGTCTCGCCGTTTGTTACGGGATCATTACCGCACATGACGGCAAGATCGATGTATCAAATAATTCCGATAGAGGTTCTAAATTCATCATTTCCCTACCTTTCAATGAATAACGCGATGATATTCGCGATTTCGTATCGGATTCTTGACATCAAACCGGAATCGTTGCACCTTATCAGTACATCTCTTTTCAAAATACAATCTGAGGAAACCAAATGAAAACATATTTTTGTAGTTTTTTGCTGCTGATAGTGTTTGCGTTTTCCGGATCGGGACAAGAAATGCCGACGGCATATGTCGGCGCTCAGATCATCCCGATCATAGGAAACCCAATACCAAACGGCTATCTGCTAATTAGTAAAGGCAAGATCGTTGATATCGGAGACGCCACAGGACGCGTCTTCACCGCAGATACGATCATCGTAAACGTTAAAGGCAAGTTCATCATGCCGGGCTTAGTAGACTCTCACAGTCATATCGGCGAAGTTTCAGGTGCCGATAGTTCTGATCCGATTCAGCCCGAGATCCGCGTCCTTGACTCTATTAATGCGAGATCTTCCAGTATCCAACGTGCTCAATCCGGCGGGATCACAACCGCAAATATTATGCCGGGTTCAGGGCATCTTGATAGCGGGCAAACTCTGTATATAAAACTACGCGACGACGCCAGTATTATCGACGATCTGTTGATCTACGATAAAGACAATAAGTATATGGGCGGTATAAAGTTCGCAAATGGAACGAACCCGATCCGAACAAGCGGTAAATTTCCGGGAACCCGTGCAAAATCTGCCGCACTTGTTCGTGAAAGATTTATTAAAGCGCAAGAATACCGCGAAAAGATAAAGAGTGCCGGAAATGATAAATCGAAGTTGCCAGCGCGCGATCTTGCGATGGAAGCTTTAGTTGAAGTTCTCGACGGCAAGCGCGTGGTTCATTTTCATACGCATCGTCACGACGATATTTTAACGGCGATCAGACTCAAAAAGGAATTTGGTTTTCGACTCGTACTTCAGCACGTTTCAGAAGCCTGGAAGGTCGCCGATGAAATTGCGAAGGAAAAGATCCCGAGCTCGATAATAATGATCGATTCTCCGGGCGGAAAACTGGAAACAACGGATATTAAATGGGAAAACGGCTCGGCGCTTGAGAAAGCAGGCGCGCTCGTTGGGTTTCACACCGACGACTACATTACCGATTCACGGGTTTTTCTTCGCTCGGCCGGAATCGGCGTAAGATCCGGAATGTCGCGGGAAAAAGCGCTCTACGGAATGACAATGGCAAATGCGATCATGCTCGATATGCAGGACAGGATCGGCTCGCTGGAAAAAGGCAAAGATGCCGATTTTATCGTGATGTCCGGCGATCCGCTGAGCGTTTATACGACAATCGAAAAAACTTTTGTAGAAGGCAAACTCGTATTTGACCGAAGTGATCCGAAAGATCATTTGATCGCAGTTGGCGGATACGGCGCGGGAAATGATCGATTGATCCACTTGGATTGTTTCGACGGAGATCTTGGAGGACACGAATAGTGAAAAATTCAAAATTCAGAATTCGAAATTTGTTTTTGTTGCCAATGGCACTTTTCGCTGTCCTTGTTGTGACATTTACATCTTCGGCGCAGATAGCAATAAAGGGCGAAACAGTTTATTCAATGTCGGGTGCCCCGATAAAGAATGGGGTGGTTTTAACAAACAACGGAAAAATTACGGCGGTTGGACCCGCAGCATCTATCCAGATACCAGGCGGATATAAGATCATCGAAGCAAAAGTCGTAACACCGGGACTGATCGACGCCCACTCCGTAGTCGGATTGGCCGGTTATCTCAATCAACCGCATGATCAAATGCAGGTCGAAGCCTCTTCGCCTATCCAGCCGGACTTACGAGCGATCGATGCCTATAACGCCCGGGAAGAACTCATCAGCTGGATCCGAAGCCTTGGAGTAACTACCATTCATACGGGACATGCACCTGCGGCTTTGATCTCCGGACAGACGATGATCGCGAAAACGACCGGCGACACGGTGGATGAAGCAACGATCGTCCCAACAGCTATGATCGCTGTTACGATCGGCGACCGTTCAATGGAAAGCGGCGGGAAATCTCCGGGAACATCGGCAAAACAGGCGGCGATGCTTCGTGAGTTTCTAATCAAAGCTCAAAGTTACGGAACGAAAAAGGACGCTCCGCGCGATCTAAAGCTCGAAATGATGAAGATGGTGATAGATCGCGAGATACCGCTTTTGATCACGACACACCGGTCGCGCGATATTATGACTGCGCTTCGAATTGCTAAGGAATTTAATATCAAGATCGTTCTAGACGGTGTTTCTGAGGCACAGTTAGTGATGGATGAGATCAAAGCATCTGGCTTCCCGGTTATTGTCCACCCGACTATGTATCGGGCGGGCGGCGAAACGGAAAGCCTTTCGATGGAGGATGCTGCAAAATTAATGCAGGCCGGCGTGACAGTCGCGCTTCAAAGCGGTTATGAAACGTATGTTCCAAAAACCCGCGTTGTGCTATTTGAAGCTGCGTTAACGCTGCCAAACGGAATGGGATTTACCGAAGCGCTGGCGACCATTACGATCGACGCGGCAAAAGTTCTCGGTCTTGAAAAACGGATAGGTTCTATCGAAGTTGGAAAAGACGCGGATATCGCGATGTATGACGGTGATCCGTTTGAATATACTACACATTGCATCGGAACAATGATCGACGGCAAGATCGTAAGCCTAATAGTTCGATAATTTCAAAACGCCTTATTGGGGCCGGTGATTTTTTACCTGCCCCGTTTTTTCG
>JBGTEI010000283.1:0-2581 GCA_041747875.1 Pyrinomonadaceae bacterium
ATCGCCGCGCAGCAGCTTCGGACTTATTCCTGCAGCTACGGGCGAATTTTTGGTTTTCAGAATTTTTGCCCGTTGCTTTTCCAACCGGCTAACATCTGTCAAAGGTTTTTCTTTTTCTGTCGAAAACTTATTAAAAGATCCTGCCCCGTGGGATCTTCCGGAAGTCGACAAACTCGGCTTTTCCGGAGCGTCGTCTTTTATCGCCCTGTAGATCTCTGAGGGATTCCCCGTCGAACCGTGAAACGGGCGCCTTCCCGTTAGCAATTCATATAAGATCACACCGAGACTGTATATATCCGTAGATGTCGTGACACTTTCACCACTTACCTGTTCAGGACTCGCATATTCAGGGGTCATCGCTCCGAGTCGCGTGATCGTATGAGACTCATCGATCTCTTCAACCAGAAGCTTCGATATTCCAAAATCTAAAAGTTTTGGCTCGCCTTTTTTGGTGACCAGAATATTCGATGGTTTCAGATCTCTATGAACGATAAGATTCTGATGCGCGAACGCAACCGCGTCGCAAATTCGATTAAAGAGCTTTAGCCGCTGATCAAGTGTGAGGTTGTTATTCAGGCAATATTCGTCAACCGGTTCGCCTTCGATGTATTCCATGACGAGGTACGGAACTCCATCATCAGTGGTCCCGGCATCAAGGAGATGAACGATATTTGGATGAATCAGCGATGCCTGAATCTCACGCTCTTTCTTAAACCGCTTTCGGATCGTAGACGTGTTGAATTCACGTTTAAGCATCTTGACAGCTACCCGTTGTTTAAACTTGCCGTCGATCCTTTCCGCAAGATAAACAGCGCCCATTCCGCCGTAGCCAAGTTCCTTGGTTATCTTATAATTTCCGACATGGCGTTCAACCGGCGACATTTCGACTTCTTCAGTCTCCCAATCTTCCCCTACGAATCCCGATGCGGACAAAGACATAAACTCGTCCGTGCTTTCTTCGAACATGAGCAACGATTCAACTTCCTCAATTATCTCTGAATTAAAATCGGATTCTCTCAGAAACTCCGCTCGAAATTGCGGTTCTATCTCCAATGCTTGGGCGATTGCATCTTTGACTAGCTTCCAATCGTCAGGTTTTAAGGTCATCGTGTCAGTGGTAGATCTCAGTTTTCAGTTCGAGAACTACCATAGAAGATTAATTGTGAGATTTCAATAGGCGATCTTGATTATGAAATCTTCGATTTCAGTAGAAACAAAAAAGGTTGGTGCGGAAATGATACCGCGCCAACCTTCTCATTTGTAAAAAGTTAAAACTACGCCTTCGCTTTTTTGATCTCCTCCACTAAAACCGGAACAGCATCAAAAAGATCACCGACAATTCCATAATCGGCAATGTCGAAGATCGGGGCTTCGGAATCCTTGTTGATCGCCACGATCGTGGTTGAATTTTTCATCCCAACGATATGCTGGATCGCGCCGGAGATCCCAAGCGCAATGTAAACCTTTGGCGCAACCGTCTGCCCGGATGATCCGATCTGCCTATCGATCGGAAGCCACTCGCTATCACAGATGGGACGCGAAGCAGCGAGATCTCCGCCAAGGGCATCCGCTAATTCCTGCGCAACCGCGATATTTTCCTGCGATTTGATTCCGCGTCCGACGGCGACAATTATTTCGGATTTTGTCAGATCTACTGTTGCCTTGGCTTCCTGAAAAGGAGCTTCGGGTTTCATTCGGATCTCACCGACATTTACATCGATCGTTTCCACAGCAGCACTTCCCCTTTCAGCATTATCGCCTCGATATGCGCCGGATTGGAACGTAACAAAATAAGGAGCGTCGCCGCCTAAGGTCACATCTGCGTCAAGCTTTCCAAGGAAAATTCTACGGGTAAATGTCAGGTTCCCGCCGTCATTCCTATAACGAATTACGTCGCCAACCACTTCCTTTCCAAAACGCGCCGCAACTTTCGGTGCAAAATCCCTGACCTGATAAGTATGCGACATCACAACGTATTGCGGACTCACCTGTTTGATGATCGCTTCCCACGCATCAGCATAACCATCAGGTGTGTAAATGCCGAGTTTTTCATTTTTTGCGACAATTACTTTCTCAATAGCATATTGCGAGATCTCTTCCGCCAGCGCACAATCTTTGTCGCACGGGATCACTGCAGTTATTCCCAGGCCCAGATCTTTTCCGATATCCTGCGCCGCGGCAATTGCTTCAAGCGAAGTTTTATTCAATACGCAATCTTTGTGTTCAATAAATACTAAAATCATTATAAAACCCTCGCCTCCGTTTTCAGCTTCTCAACCAATTCAACCGCACCCGCTTTTGCGTCCCCATTTCCAAGCATTTGTGTTTGTTTTGTTTTAAGCGGCATGTAAACCTTGTTTAGCTTCTGCGCAGACGCAAAACTCTCGATCTCGGGAGTAACCTCTCGGATCTCTTTCTTCTTCGCCGCCATGATCCCTTTAAGTGAGGCATATCGGATCTGAGAGATGCCTGACTGGATCGTCATCAGCGCCGGTAATTGATACTCAAACCATTGATACCAACCGCTTTCGAGTTCCCGCTTGATGCGGATATTTCCATTTAAACTTTCGCGATCGAGTTC
>JBGTEI010000284.1:0-2721 GCA_041747875.1 Pyrinomonadaceae bacterium
TGGTTGGCGAATTAAACGCTTCTCATCTCGGCGTCAGCGGTTCGATTGAATTTAGAGGAGCCCCGATTGGTCGGCTTGGGCTTCGTTTTGATCGGATGGAGTATGAGACAAACGGACGTTTAAAAATAACCGAAGTGATCACGCTCAGTCCCGCAGCCGTTTCAAAAGAAATGAAGGTCGGTGATTATTTATTGAGCGTGGATAAGATAAAGATCAACGGCACGACAAATATCGACGAGTTGCTGGAAAATAAGGTCGGAAATCGGGTAGAGGTAGAGATCTCAAATTTCCCTGCGGGTACGAATCCGAAAAAGGTCGTATTAAAACCGATAAGTACGGGAGCCGAAAAAGAAATTCTCTACCGGCAGTGGGTTGAATCAAACCGCGCCTATGTCGATCGTATAAGCGGTGGAAAACTCGGCTATATTCACCTTCCGGATATGGGTTCGGGAACGCTTGCGCAGGTTTATGTTGATCTCGATGTGCTCAACCAAAGTAAACAAGGCGTGGTGGTAGATATCCGAAATAACAATGGCGGTTTTATCAATCCGTATGTCATCGATATTTTTGCGCGCAAGGGCTATCTAACAATGGAAGAACGGGGACTCTGGAAATATCCGGCGCGGAGTGCGCTTGGACAAAGGGCGCTTGAAAGACCAACGGTTTTAGTCACGAATCAGCACTCGCTTTCTGACGCTGAAGATCTGACTGAAGGGTATCGAGAGCTTAAGCTCGGAAAAGTGGTCGGAGAGAAAACTTCGGGATGGATAATCTTTACGTGGAGTCCAACGCTTTTTGACGGAACACGATTTCGCCTCCCGCGTTCGAAGATCACGGATAATCGCGGTCAGAATATGGAACTCAATCCGCGTCCGGTGGATGTCGAAGTTACAAGGCCGATCGGTGAATCATTTAATAATAAAGACAGTCAGCTTGATTCGGCAGTTCAAACACTATTGGGGCAGATAAAACAGTAGACCGTGCTAAGAAGAATTCGATAGTTTCTCAAGATCCGCCTCGGTATCGACGTCAAACGCTGCTTCCGGAGCATCAATAATTGCGACTCCGGATTGAGCGTATTTGCCCATCAACGCTTTAGCACCCTTATCTCCTGATAGCTTTAGGAGTTCATCAAAAACTTCTTTCGTAAAAAGCGCGGGTGTCCCGATCGTTTCCGAATATTCGCTCGCCACAATTGGCTTTCCGGTTTCTTGATGTTTTTCTATCAGCGTTTGCAAGGTTTCCTTTGTCACAAATGGCTGGTCACATAAAACAAGCAGCACGGCTTCGATTTCGGGATCGATCCCCAAAGTTTTTTCGAGTCCTGCCTTTATCGAACTACTCATTCCAAGATCCCAGTTTTCGTTTATAACCACTTCTGCGCCTTCAAGGTCACTCGCGTTTAATACGTCTTTTGCATTTGCTCCCAAAACGACGACAGTTTTCATCCCGGTAGAAACTGCTGTTTTGCACATCCTTTCTAAAAGATTTTGCTCGCCGATCCGGGCGAGCTGTTTTGGTGAGCCAAAGCGCCTTGAAGCGCCCGCTGCGAGAATAATGATTGCGATATCATTTGTCACGGATAAAGATTGATCGTCAGATGTAAAAAGATTCGATATAGATGATAACTGATAACTATCTATTATCTTTCAGTTATTATCTATTTTGAAATGGCTTACCGGTTGTAGATCGATTTTTGCCGTTCCCTCAAAAAACCACCGGCTCTCCCGGCGATGGTGGCCTGGATCTCGGCAATTACAGCGATCGCGATCATTTCCGGAAGCTGCCCGCCGATATCGAGTCCGATCGGAGCATGAAGACGTTTTAGATCATCTGAAGAGATCTCCACTCCGCCTGCTTCGAGTTCGCGAAGCAAGTTTTCGGTTCTAACTTTTGGACCGAGCAAACCAATATATCTCGTCCCGGTTGTAAAAAGATTCTTTATGATCTCTTTATCATGGTCAAAATTGTGCGTCATAACCACCGCAATACTATCTCCGTCTAGCGAAACGTCAGAAAGTATATTCTCGGGTCGCGAGATGACGATCTGATCCGGGCTTTCAAAACGATCTTCATTTGCAAGTGCTTCGCGGTGATCGATGACCGTTACGTGCCAGCCCAAATTCTTTGCGATCAAAGCAAGAGGAACTGCATCAGCGCCGGCTCCAAAGAGTTTTAGATGAACCGGAGGCGCGATGTATTCGAGGAAGATCTCACCGGTTTCAGAACTTTCGAGACGTGATCTGCCCGATTCCATTACACTTAGTGCGACATCGAAAAACTGTTCGTTCTGAGAACCACCTTTAAGAATATTTTCTTCTTCAAAGAAAAAACGCTCGCCGAGTTTCCCTCCATTTGTCGGATCTATCAAAGTCGCTGCGACGCCTTTACCGTTTTCAAAACGATCGCGCATAAATTCGACAAATGGATTGTTCTTGATAGTTTCGAGCAAAATGCGGATCACACCCCGGCAGCCCATATTAAAACTAAAAACAGAATCTTCGTTCGTCGTCGTATCATAAGTAAAGATCTGTGATTCTCCTGAATCTAAAACACTTTTTGCGCGCTCCATTACATCCACTTCAAGACAGCCGCCTGAGACGGTGCCAAAAGTATCGCCGTTTTCCAGGATCAGCATTTTCGCGCCCGGCAGGCGGTAGCTCGAACCATTGACGTCAACAACAGTTGCAAGCACTGCGTCTTCGTCAGGTTTTAAGGAAT
>JBGTEI010000285.1:0-2276 GCA_041747875.1 Pyrinomonadaceae bacterium
TTGGACGCAAGATTTAAAGATTCAAGCGGTAAAGAAGTAAAGCTTGGCGAATATTTTGGTAAGGAAAGACCCGTAGTACTGGCATTGGTATATTACGAATGTCCAATGCTTTGTAATGAAGTGTTGAACGGGTTGACGGGCTCACTCAAGGGAATTTCCTTTGATGCAGGTGAAGATTTTGACGTCGTTGCTATTAGTTTTGACGCCCGTGAAAATCAAAAACCGGATCTGACAAAGAATAAGAAAGCGGGCTATATGGAACGCTATAATCGCCCGGGAACCGAAAACGGCTGGCACTTTTTAACAGGTGAGCAGAGCGAAATTGACAAAGTTACCAAGGCAGTTGGTTTTAATTACAGTTTTGACGAAGAAACAAACCAATTTGCGCACGCCGGAGGGATAATGGTGATCACTCCTCAGGGAAAACTTTCTAGATATCTTTACGGGATCGATTATTCGCCGAAAGATCTTAAGTTCAGCATCATGGAGTCTTCCGAGAATAAGATCGGAAATCCGGTTGAACAGCTTTATTTATACTGTTTTCATTATGACCCATCGTCCGGAAAATACGGCTTTGCGATACTAAACGTTTTGCGTTTGATGGCGGTAGCGACGATGCTGGGGCTTGGAACGATGCTATTCGTTTTCTGGCGCAGAAGTAAAAAAACACAGTTGGACGGTTAGTTTAGAGCGTTTACTCAAGCTGATCCCGGCTTTTAACACTGAATTATGCAAGATACTAATTGGGTACCATTTTTTCCCGAACAGGCATCTACTTTCGCTTGGCAGGTAGATTATTTGTACTTTTATTTGATCGGTATCAGCGTATTTTTTACCGTTGGTATCGTTGCTGCGATCTTTTATTTCGCCATTAAATATCGGGAAACTGAAAAATTTGCGACCCCGCATCAGATTCACGGATCGATCCCGCTCGAATTGTTTTGGTCGTTTGTACCCTTTGTAATTTCAATGACAGTGTTTCTCGGCGGCGCCTGGGTGTATTGGGTTCAATACCAGATCCCGACCGACACGATGGAAGTGTATGTCGTAGGTAAGCAATGGATGTGGAAGATCCAGCATCCTTCAGGGCAAAGAGAAATAAATGAGCTTCACGTTCCGGTTGGCCGAAAGGTAAAACTTACGATGACAACCGAAGATGTGCTCCACGATTTTTTTATTCCCGCATTTAGAACAAAGGTCGATGTAGTACCCGGCAGATATACGACGATGTGGTTTGAGGCTAATACCCCGGGAAAATATCGCTTGTTCTGTGCGGAGTATTGCGGCTTGAATCATTCCGGCATGGGCGGTTGGATCTATGTTCTTGAACAAAAGGATTACGATAATTGGCTTGCCGGCAACGTTTCAGATCAGACTCCGGTTCAGGCAGGTGAAGATCTCTTTACAAACAAATTAGGCTGCGCTTCCTGCCATGCCGGCGGTCCTTCTCAGCGCGGTGCAAAACTTGAAGGAATTTTCAATAAGGAAGTTAAATTAGCTAACGGTCAAACCGTAGTTGCAGACGAAGAATATATAAGAAATTCGATCCTAAATCCCGGTGGACAGGTTGTCGAAGGCTATCAGCCGATCATGCCGACATTTAAGGGTCAGGTCAGCGAGGAGCAATTACTGTCGTTAGTTGCATATATCAAATCCTTAAGTGGTGATACCGGAACAAGTACTGCGACAAAACCAGCACCCGCAGCCGTAACACCGACAAAATCTGCAGAAGAAAAAGCGGGAGATAAAGAAGGTAAGTAGTTATGGATAATGTAGATGCAATGAATCTAGATGGTGACTTAGAAGAACCGAAGGTTAACTATTTAACAAACGGTTGGAGCTTAAAATCTTGGCTTCTTACAAAAGATCACAAGCGCATCGCGATCATGTATTTGATCAGCGTTTCGGTGTTTTTCTTTATCGGCGGTATATACGCTGCGACGATCCGTCTCGAAATGCTTACCCCGGCGAGTGACCTTCTTGAATCCGCAACGTACAACAAAGTGTTTACGCAGCACGGGATCATAATGGTCTTTTTCTTTCTGATCCCTTCGATCCCGGCGATCCTCGGTAATTTCCTGATACCGATCATGATCGGAGCGAAGGATCTTGCATTTCCAAGAATAAATCTTCTAAGCCTCTATATTTACTGGCTCGGCGGCGGGCTTACGTTATTTGCGCTTCTTCAGGGCGGTGTCGATACGGGTTGGACGTTTTACGCACCGTACAGCACAACATTTTCAAATTCTTACGTGCTGCTAGTTGGTATCGGGATC
>JBGTEI010000286.1:0-5273 GCA_041747875.1 Pyrinomonadaceae bacterium
TTTGGAGATTTCGAATATTACCCGGAGACGAGATTAACGCATAAACAAAAGGTTTATTCATCGTCGTTTTTCCGATTGTCTTAAAGTGCTCGCGGTCTGAAGCTTTATCGAGTTTGTCGAAATAATCGACCACCTGATCCCACGAAGCGAGTTTTCTATCATCACCGGGCGTGAATCCGATCACGTCTTTTGGTTCTGGAAGTTTTTGGGCTAAAACGACAAGAGAAAAAAGCGAAAGAAAAACGCAGATCCTGATGGACGCGTAAAGACAGGTTTTATTCATTTATATGTGGAATCTCCGAAAACTTTTTCATTAATCTTAATCTATTTTTTTTTCGAATGGAAAATAATGATTCACCAAAGACCGACCAATGCGGCCTTGCAGTGCGGTTTCAATTAAATCTTGCTAATTTGACTAATGCGGTATAAATTTACGCAAGTTTCAAATCACAAATAATCTCTCCTAAATAACAGAAAGATCCGGAGGTCATTTTTCTTAATGAAAGAAAATCCTTTTCTAGCAACTTTTCGTCCGTACATTTCCGAAAAAGTGACAAATATGCGCGAGCTTACAGTGCTTCCGCTGGTTGTCGGAACACTGCTCGGAATTATATTCGGAGCCTCGTCGCTTTACCTGGTTTTGAAGGTCGGGTTAACGGTTTCGGCCTCAATTCCGGTTGCGGTGATCGCGATCACTTTGTTTCGCCTTCTTTCAAAGATCGGTTTACGAGATGCGACGATACTTGAAGCTAATGTAATGCAGACGGCGGGAAGTGCAGGTGAATCGATCGCTTTTGGTGTCGGCGTGACGATGCCGGCGATCATGATCCTCGGTTTTGACCTCGAACTTTCGCGGGTGATGTTAGTAGCGGTTCTTGGCGGATTACTTGGAATTCTGATGATGATCCCTTTGCGCAGAGCGCTTATCAAAGACCAGCACGGAATTCTGAAATACCCGGAAGGCACGGCTTGCGCTGAAGTTTTAAAAGCAGGTGCCTCAAAAGAATCGCGAGAAGCTTCGCATGAAGGAAGTACGGACGAATCGGATGACGCAGCACTTCAGGGAGGAAAGATAATCGCGGCCGGATTTATTATCGGGTTTATTTTCAATGCCTTGATGAAGGTATTCTTCTTTTGGAAAGGTACTCCCGAACAAGAGTTTAGCGACAACGTCTTAAAAGGCGGAAAGGTCGAGCTTGATAATGACCCGACGCTTTTAGGCGTCGGGTACATCATCGGACCATATGTAGCGGGTTTGATGGTCGGCGGCGGCGTTTTGTCATATCTTGTCATAATTCCGCTGATAAAATTCTTTGGTGAAAGTGCGACCGCTCCGATCGCCCCCGAATTAAGTAGAACGATCGCAGAAATGTCAGCGGGAGATATTCGCGGGGCTTATGTATTGTATATCGGCGCGGGCGCGGTTGCGATGGCAGGAATAATTTCACTCTTTCGAAGCGCTCCGATAATCTGGCACGGACTCAGCGCCGGACTCGCCGATCTTCGCGGTGGATCAGAAGCTAAAAACGCCGATCTGCCGCGTACTGACCGGGACATTTCAATGAAGTGGGTGGTGATTGGGATCATCGGGTTGATCGCCGCAATAATGCTTTCACCGTCGCTTGGCCTGAGCGTTTTTGCAAATCCGGTAGTTTCGCTTCTTGGCGCAGTTTTAATAATCGTTCTCGGGTTTCTTTTCGTAACGGTTTCCTCGCGTCTGACCGGGGAGATCGGATCTTCTTCAAACCCAATTTCGGGAATGACGGTGGCGACATTATTGATCACATCACTCGTTTTTCTCGCGCTTGGCTGGACATCTCCCGATCCCTATTTTGTTACCGCACTTTCGATCGGCGGGATCGTTTGTATCGCGGCTTCAAACGGCGGAACAACTTCGCAGGATCTTAAGACCGGATTTTGGGTTGGTGGAACTCCATGGAGACAGCAGATCGCGATTCTCGTCGGCGCTTTGGCATCGGCTTTGGTTCTCGGTTCTTTGTTGATCTTCCTCAATGATTCGCGGACTTATTACAAAAAAGTCGAAGCAAATTCCCCGGAAATGCGGGTAAAAGTAACCGAGCAAATGTTGTTTCGGGAACACGGCGAACTAAAATCAGAAACCGCCGGCGGAAAATATTCGTCCGATACGCAAGTCTATCGCGTATGGCAAAACACTGATCCGAAAGCCGCGCAGATAGGAAAATACCTTGTGAACATGCAGGGAGAGCCGGTTTATTTTGTCGATCCGGGTATCAACGGCGTTATAAAGACGGATGAAGACGGCAGAAAACTCGAGCGTTATGATGCACCGAAAGCGACCCTCATGAGCTACATTATCAAAGGTGTGCTTGGGCAGGATCTTCCTTGGGGTTTGGTGATCACGGGCGCAATGATCGCGGTAGTTTTAGAGCTTTCGGGGATTCCTTCACTTGCATTCGCTGTTGGGCTATATCTTCCTCTTTCGACATCTTCGCCAATTTTTGTCGGAGGATTGGTTCGCTGGGCGGTCGATCTGTATCTTAAACGAAAGCTCGCCAGGAAGAATCTAACTGAGGAACAAATAATTGCCGAAACGGATAAATCCAATGGCGTATTACTCGCATCGGGTTATATCGCGGGCGGCGCGATCGCCGGGATTCTGATCGCGATCTTTGCGATAATTCCGTCACTCAATTCACTTCAGCAAAGGTTTAGTGATTGGGCGGAAACAGGAAATCCGTTTTATGCGGGTGCAAATGCAGACTGGCTGGCAATGGTACCGTTTCTCGTGCTTGCGCTGATCCTTTATTACGTAGGGCGTGAGCTAATTTTTAATAAGGGGAAAAAGTAACGCAAAAAGTGTAAATATTGTTTTACGTTTTCATCGGCGACACGCTATAATATGCGTGTCGCCTTTTTTGCGGCGGTCCCCACGAAAAAATACCACGCTTATTCACAATTTTCATTTTTATAATCTGTTTCCTTTGGAGAAGGTAAGATGTTCGAAATTAAAAATCGTCTGAATCCGATCTCGTCATCATTATTGATGATAATTCTTAGTATCTATTTCGCAGGATGCGGCGCTAGCGCAGAAAGCGTTTCAAAGTCAAATACCACCTTTCCGAATGCCCGTTCGGAAAATTCCGGAGCGCCTGAAATGAGCGATGCCGCAAAAGCCGAGATCGAACGAAATAAGGGTGCATTGATCCGGATCAAGGAAAATTCCGCTGCTGACACGGTGCGCGTTTTTTATAAACGGCTGCGTGAAAAGAAATTTCGGGATGCATTGATGATGACGAATTTGAGTTCGGCGATCAAAGGATTAACAGATAGCGAAATGAAAGATCTGGATGTCGATTTTGGTTTCTTAGCTCAGAATGTACCGGAAAACATGCCGATAAACGGAGAGATCGTAACCGGAAAAGCTGCGACCGTTACCGTCCAGCTTCCAAATGAAGAGACAGACAAACTCGAAGTACAGGAAATTAAGCTTCGAAAAGATGAAGCAAACTGGATAATCTTAGTTGCGGATGAAGAAGGCGAGCGAGCTGCAAAAAAGGAAGGAAAGAACTATTTCTTCACGCTTAGGATGGATGTCCACCACAAAGAAGCCAAAGCAATGCTCGACCGGATCGGAAAGGCGCAAATGATCTATTCGATGAAAAACGGCGGAAAGTTTACCGATCTCAGCACTCTTATAAATAATGGCTTTGTACCGCAAGACGCAAAAAACGCGGTTACAACCGGTTACAATTACAGCGTTTCGCTTGGTCCTGCCGGCGCAACATATTCTGCTTTTGCAACTCCGGCGGAATACGGAAAAACCGGGAAACTTTCTTTCGCACTAAAGATCACAAAAGAAGCCCAGCCCGCACTGATCAGCAAAGATCTGAAAGGCAAGTCCATTCAAAACTAGATTCCGACGAAGCGTATAGCCCTGTACAAATTGAAGAAACCGATTGTATCTTTGAAAAAAAGAAGCTATAATTCGGGCATTCGTGCCCCCCAAAAGGCAATCAAATGATACGTAAATTGGCAGCAATGTTTCGGAGATCGATGGATAAGCGCGCTATCTCGCGTCGGCGGGAAATTAGCGTGCCGGTTACGATATCATTTGAACGAGACCGCAATACCGGAAGCCTTCCAAAATCTTTCACCGACCTTTTTGTCGTAGGCGAAACAAGTGATCTTAGCTCAACAGGAATAGGGTTTCGTGTTTCGACGATACGACTTCGCGAATATTATCTCGTTGGAGAAGGAAGAATTCTCAACGCTGAGCTCAGCCTGCCAAATGGAAAGGTAAAGATGCAGGTGATCGGGCAGCGATATGAGCAGGTCGGTCAACATGTTTCGACCACACAGTATCTGGTTGGTGCAAAGATCATAAACATGTCCGCCGGTGATACCGATATTTACAAAGAATTTCTGACCAATAGGAAGGCTAAAACGGGATCCCTTACGCTTGGAATTGACGAAGGGTAGCCGCGATAGATATAGACCTTTTTCAAACACCGAAGTTGTATTCGGTGTTTTTGTTTTTTAAACGGAGTTTGTGGTTTAATTTGCTTATGAACGAAAGGATAAGAATCGGAATTATCGGTACTGGTTTTGCGCGCGGAACGCAGATCCCCGCTTTTTTGGAGTGCAGAGATGCGGAAATAGTTTCGATCGCGAGCGGCAGCTATGCAAACGCGGAAAAGACCGCAAATGATTTTGATATCAAACACTTTACCGACGATTGGAAAGAAACGGTGATCCGCGAAGACATCGATCTGATCAGTATTACCACACCTCCGAATCTCCACTATGAAATGACGCTTTTCGCCTTGGAACACGGCAAACATGTTCTTTGCGAAAAACCCATGGCAATGAACGCCAGAGAAGCCGGGGAGATGACCAAACTTGCGGACGAGAAGGGTCTAATGGCTCTGATCGATCACGAGCTCCGGTTCCTAAACGGCAGGCAAAAAGCTTACCAAATGATCCGTCAAGACGAGATCGGAAAGATCATTCATTTCAAACAAATGTTTAGAAACGCATCGCGCGGCAAGCTCGATCTTCCATGGAATTGGTGGTCTGATATCGATGCCGGCGGCGGTGCTTTAGGAGCGATCGGTTCTCATGCGATCGATGCTTTCCGGTGGTTTACCGGAAGTGAGATCATCGAAGTATTTTGCCTGCTCAAAACTAATGTTAAAGAGCGTAACGATCCGGCCGGCGTAAGACGCGCGGTTACAACTGACGATGAGGCGAATATGATACTGAAAATTGCTGATTCGGAATTGACGCAGGAT
>JBGTEI010000287.1:0-8920 GCA_041747875.1 Pyrinomonadaceae bacterium
TGCTGCGGCCTGTGTAAGCGAGAGGATCGCAAAAATTACACTTCTCGGACGCGAAGAAGTGATCCGCGAAAACGCACAAAAGTCCGGCGCAAATCTTAACGGGATCAATATTCTGAATCATCGTACCGCTCGCGATTTCGGAAAGGTGGCGCGGCTCTACCACGAATTCAGGCGTGCAAAAGGCGTCACGCTTGAAGAAGCCGAAGACGTCGTAAAAGATCCGCTTTACTATGGAAACCTGCTCGTCAGGCTAGGCGAAGCAGACGGTTCGGTGGCAGGCTCGGTAAATTCAACGGCAAATGTTGTCCGCGCCGCACTTCATTGCGTTGGCGCACGGGAAGGTTTTAAAACTGTTTCGTCATTCTTTCTGATGGTCGTTCCCGATAAGAAATTCGGACACGAAGGTGCGATGATCTATGCCGATTGCGGCGTGGTGATCGATCCGGATATCAATCAGCTTGCAGAGATCGCTATCGCTTCCGCAGATTCCTGCCGTGCACTTATTGGCGTAGAACCAAAAGTTGCGATGCTTTCATTTTCGACAAAAGGAAGCGCAAAACATGCCTTTACGGAAAAGGTGATCGAAGCGACAAAAACGATAAAGGTGCGGATGCCGGATCTCGAAGTTGACGGCGAACTCCAGGCAGATGCCGCACTGGTGCCGGCAGTAGCGCGCTCAAAAGCCGAAGGTTCAACGGTCGCCGGAAAGGCAAATGTCCTTATTTTCCCGGATCTCAACGCCGGAAATATCGCCTACAAATTGACCGAAAGATTAGCCGGCGGAACCGCGATCGGACCCATTCTTCAAGGTCTTGAAAAACCCTGCAATGATCTGTCCCGCGGGTGCACGTCGGAAGATATTGTAAATGCGGTGGCGATCACGGCGGTTCAGTCGCAGGCGAGAAAAAGTGGATAGTGAACTTACTCGAATTAACTTTTAGGATTCAATTTTTCTTCGATTTCCCAAGCAAGGTTTCGTGCTTCTTCATACGGTAAATTCTCTTTGTGAATCTTTCCTGGAATGCTTCTATCTATTATATGTCCAGTTCCATAATCGTAGATAACTACTTTCCACAATCCACTATCTCCTCGTACCTCTCTAGGATTCATGGATTCAGCTACCACTCTAATCATAATTTCTTCCTGAAAATTATTTTTTTTCAACTTTCTTTTTAACTATAATTGCTTTCACGCTCGTTGCATAAAGAAATCCGCCAGAACCGCACATATATGCACTAACGACGACTCTTTTATTTTTCTTGAGTAAACTTTCGTAAAAGTTTGATCTGTCAGCCATTGACATATTTTCTGTATTTACGGAGATATTTTCTTTTCGTTTTCTAGTTTGAAGAACAAAAGAACTTTCTGGGTAATCGGAATCAATAGAAATTATTCTACCGCTAAATTTTTCAGCACTACAAAATTCTATTTCATCTTTACTCAAGCCTGTTCCAATATTATAGATGGCAATCATATTGTTGTTTTTGTCATAGACGGCATTCGGTGATTTATCACTTTGAGCATTTATAAAAGAAGCTAAAATTAAAAATGTAATTAGCAGAGTAAATAGTTTTTTCATAAAAGCGTTTTAGCAAAGTAGTTAATTTAGTCAATTTTTCTTGAGTCGCAGAGCGACGGAAATAAAGTAGCTAGCGGTGAAGTGCGTTTCGCACGAAACCTCTGGTTAATTGTTTTAAAAGCCATTTAGCTCTGAAAGAGCGACAGCGACAGAAAATTTACGTTCGTTGTGGCACTCCTTCAGAGCGGAAATCTTTGTCATTTTTCCAGACGTTACGCTTCGCTTCACCAGTAGCTACTTTCTTTACGTCGCTACCGCGACTGAAAAAAACAGAATTTATTTAATCTCGGCATAATCCGAAACCTTCTCTTTTAACCAGGAATTAACAAGTGATTCGGTAGTTGTTTTCTCTTGCGTTGCATTTTTTGCCAGATGTTTGCTGGTTTCTTCGTCAATTCCAATAAGATGCTTTTTGCTTTTCAGGTCCACATCAAAATGAACCTCTTTTAACCTTTGATCAAAATCTCCAAAGTCATTTTCATCAAAAAAATTAACCAATTCGTCCAACGAATCAAATTCGGGCAAGTTTTTCTCTTTACTTTCTGCCATACATTTTCCTTTCTTTTTTTGCCATATCTCTAGCACTCAAAATTAGTACTTCTTTTGACGTTTTGTAAATAAACAAAACCGTCAAATATCTACCTGCATCGGTTTGTCCCAGTGCCATATAAACATTTTCACCTTTTCTATCGCCTTTTTCAACAAATCTTAATCGCGGTTTATTTTCTAGAACTTCTTCAACTTCAAAAGTTTCTACTCGATGCTTGACGGAAAGTTTATCAATTATATTTGTAAGCCAAATAATTCCTTCAATATTCATAAATTTTCTTGCGATAATTTACCAGATATAGATTTACACCTTATATTAAACAAGCGCGATTACAGCTTTCAAATGATTCGATATTAACATCGATCCTGATCGTTCCAAATTTAATCGAAAGATTAAGAACTTGTTTTTTTACCAGAAATCTTGGTCTCTATCTTTGCAGAAAAAAGTTGCAATCAAATGAATTCAATTTGGTACAAATCGGCTCACAGATATTAAAACAACCGAGGATCAAGTCGGAAGGAATCACTTAAGCTGCGGATTACATATTCCAGATACGTTGACCGAAGCGATAACATTCGAAAACGGTAATGACCTTCTAACAACTAGAGACTTTAAGTGCCTAAGAATCTTGAGACTCTCGTCTTTTTTTTAGACGTTGAATTAAATTTGAGAAAAGAATCGCCACGGTTATACTATTTTCCCTTCCAAAATATTAGTTTCAAGCCTTTTAAATGCTATCATTAGGCGATTTGAAATTAACTGCTATGTTCTTTTTTAGATTCGGTTTACGCTCGGATCTATAAAACATTTTACCCCCCCAAGTTTTTTAGAATAAACCAATGGTCACCGTTAAACTTGGAAATTGGAGTTTTGGAGTTGGAACAAGATCCGTCGCCGAACGGAAGCGTCCGCTTGCGCTCGTAGTTCTGGATGGATGGGGACATTCAAGCAACACTGACGGCAATGCAATCGCACTTGCAAATACGCCAAACTACGACAACATCTGCGCACGCTATCCAAAAACACTTCTTGCCGCGTCCGGCATGCGCGTGGGGCTTTTGCCCGAGACTCCGGGAAATTCGGAGATCGGATATCTGAACTTGGGAATGGGGCGCGTGGTCAAAAGCGATCGAAATAGAATACTCGAGGCGATCAATACGGAAAAGTTTTTTAAGAACGCAGTCCTAAAGAATGCTTTTACAAAAACGCGAAACCGAAAAACTTCAGTCCATTTAGTTGGTTTAATATCGGATGGAAATGTTCATTCTTCCTTAGATTCACTTTTTGCGCTCTTGCGGATGGCGAAAAATGAAGGCTGCGCTGACCGGGTATTTATTCACGCGATCTTAGATGGTAAGGATGTAACAGACCATACTGCTGATATCTATATCGAAGCGCTCCAGATAAAAATGGGGGAGATCGGCTGCGGGAAGATCGCAAGTCTTTGCGGACGGCATTACGCGATGGACAGCGGAGAGAATTGGGACCGGACGGCGCGCGCTTTTACGATGATCGTGCATTCCGAGGGCGAACGGGCGTTTGATCCAATAACGGCGATCCACGGTTCGTATTTGCGCGGAAAGTCTGATGAATTTATCGCGCCCATCGTGCTCGAAGAAAAACCGGGAGTTCCTGTGGTTTCTATAAAGAACGGCGATTCGGTGATCTTTTTCAATCACCGCGCCGACGGTATGCGTCAGATCATAAGATCGCTGGCTTTTGATAAGAATGAAAAGATGTCGGCCCAGAAACCGGATATCGACACAATATGTATGACCGAGTATGACAAGAAGTTTAAACTTCCGGTCGCATTCAAACCCGAATCCGAAACAAATGTCCTGGCAGAGATCTTTGCAGATCACGGCGTTGCAAATTGCAGACTCGCTGAAAAGGAAAAATACTCACACGTCACATATTTCTTTAATGGCGGACGCGAGACTGAGCATAAGGGAGAAAAACGCATTTTGATCCCTTCAGCGGGAAATGGTTCGAATGGAAACAGACATAGATCGGCGTGTTTTACCGTTACGGACAAACTTCTGAGCAGCCTTGACGCGGGCGAAGACGATGTTTTTGTCGTTAACCTCGCGGCGGCCGATATTATCGCCCACACGGGGGATCTTGCGAAAACTATCGAAGCGGTTCAATCGATGGACAAATGTCTTGGCGATATTGTGCAGAAGATCCATGAAGTGGATGGCGTAGCACTTATTACATCCGACCACGGAAATTGCGAAGAAATGACAACCGGAAATGCCCGGTCTCACACCTCGAATCCGGTTCCCTTTCATTTTGTAGCCAATAATTTGAACGGGCTCAAACTGCGCGCTGGCGGCGCACTCGAAGACGTCGCACCAACTATCCTTGGAATTCTGGGCATCGAAAAACCCTTTGAGATGACCGGAAACGATTTGCGTGTAATATAAGATCATGATCACTAAAGTTCATTTCAAGAATTTTAAAGCGATACGAGATGCGGTACTTCCGCTCGGTCGATTTACGTTGATTGTTGGGGCGAATGGAACAGGTAAATCTACCGCATTACAAGGATTTAAAATGTTGGCGGATCCAAAGTCCGTAGTTTGGGAAGATGTACTCAGCATGGGAAAATCTGATGAATCGGTCGAAGTTTCGCTATATGAAGATGATTTGTTGTTGCTTAACGAAACTTGGAACAAGGATGGTAGAGTTTCGGATGATGATCTTATGCCTGAAAACAATGAACGCCAGAGAATCAACAAAAAGTTTGATCTCGCCTACCGTGAAATAATTGTTGGAGAATTTAGGTATTCAGGTCTATATAGATTCGATCCTGAAATTATCTCTCAGCCCGTAACAATAAAATCTGATTTAAAACTTGAAGAAAATGGAAGAAATTTAGCAGGGGTTTTGGACCAACTGCAGAACAGTTCACCTGAAAAGTTTGGAGAACTTAACCGCGAGCTAAATAATTGGTTTCCAGAATATGAAAGGATTATTTTCGAAGTCCCAGAAGAAGGAAAGAAGAACTTTCTACTTAGAACTTCAAGTGGAAAATATAATATAAAAGCCGCTGATCTTTCGGATGGTACTCGTCTTGCGCTTGCGTATTTAACTATTGCCTACCTTCCAGATCCTCCAAAAATCGTAGCCTTTGAAGAACCTGAACGCGGCGTTCATCCGCGGCTTTTGGGAAATATTCAAGAAGCCATGTACCGCCTAGCGTATCCAGAGAATTATGGCGAAGATCGTGAACCGGTTCAGGTTATTGCAACTACTCACTCACCGTACTTGCTAGATCTTTACAAAGAACACCCAGAAGAAATTGTTATTTCGAGTAAAGATGAAAACGGTGTCCATTTTACAAGACTTATTGACCAACCTCATTTTGAAGAAGTGATCAAGGACGCGCCGCTTGGAGACATATGGTATTCGGGCGTGCTTGGTGGCGTACCGATCCAGCCATGAAAATTACGATTTTTAGCGAATCTCCAAACGACGAAGCTGCAATAAGAATATTGGTTGAAAAAATATTAGGAGAAGAAATCGAAGAAGTTCCTCGCCAAAACCAACTGCGGAGTCGTGGAATAAATAGTCTTTTGAATAATTGCTCCGTTGTTATCAGAGCTGCCTATTATCAAACAGACTCGGAAGCAGTTGTAATTGTTTGTGATTCTAACGACAAACCCGTTCATATCGCTGCTCACGAAGAAAGCGACAATAAGGATTCACTTCGCTGTCGCTTCTGCATTTTAAAGCGGAAGGCGTCTGAAACATTGGCATCATTGCAATCCATGAAGAATAGAAAAATGATCAAAGTTGGAATTGGTGTAGCTGTCCCTGCGATCGAAGCATGGCTAATGGTTGGAAACGATGATGTGAGCGAAGAAAAATGGATTCGGAAGTTGCAAGGTGAAAAAATCAGATACGATAAAGTGAGTCTCAAGTCAAAACTTTATGGTGATAGACCTTTTAAGAAGAAACAGATTGAAACCGCTGTAATTGAGGCAAAACGAATTTCCGAAAGCCTTTCAATCTTGGAAAATAAATTTCCGGAAGGTTTCGGTAACCTTGTACGAGAAATTAGATCGTGGAAATGAAAAAGAAGTACGCAATATTCAAATTCACCGCAGTTGTTTGTCTAATCGTTTTATCTTTTTCCGCCTGCTCCAAACAGATCAAAGATCAAAGCGATAATGTAAATAGCAAACCACTCGAAATTCCTGCACCGCAGATCGATCTTGCAAAGCCGCTCGAAATTTCAAAAGAACCGAAGGATGTGGAACTCTGCGCGAAGATAAATCAGGATCTTGAGCAAAGCGAATTTTCCAAGGCTCGCTGGGGCGTTTTGGTTATTGGTATGAAAGACGGACGCGTGGTATGCGGGAGAGAAATTCAGAGATTGTTCAATCCCGCTTCTATCCATAAGCTGCTAACTTCGATCGTTGCACTCGATAAGATCGGACGTGACTCTCAACTAAAAACTTCCGTTTACTCGCCTGAACCAATAAAAAACGGCACCGCGGAAGGCGATATAATTCTCTACGGCCGGGGCGCACCTGATCTCAACGACGAATCTCTATTACAACTTGTAAAACACTTAAAACAAAAGGGAATCAAAGATATTAAGGGTGATATTGTCGGTGACGAAAGCTATTTCAAAGGCGACAAACTCGGCGACGGATGGACATGGAATTCAGCCCAATGGTATTACGGCGCGGCGGCTTCTGCACTTTCGATCAACGGCAATCAAATGACCGTTTCTCTTCAAAACGGCAAACCAAAAGCCGACGAAAAATATGTTGAACTCTCAGGCGAAGTAAAACCGATCGAAGACATCGAAGCGATCGGCGTAAAACGCGAACTCGGCACAAATCGCGTTTACGTTTGGGGAAACGGAAAAAACCTAAGCGCACGGATCGCGGTAAATGATCCTGCACTTTTATCGGCGAAAATATTTATGGAGCTTCTGGAGAAGAACGGGATCGCAGTATCAGGGGACGCAAAAACCCGCGACTGGAGATCGAAAAACCAAACCGATACCGCAAATGCTGTTGAGCTTGCCTCGATCGAAAGCGAAGATCTTGCTGAAACCATCCGAAAAATGAACAAAGATTCGGTAAATCTATACGCCGAATTGATACTGCGGGAGCTTGGAAAACGTTTTGGCGAAGACGCTCCGGATGAGGACGCGCGGGTCCAGAAACTGCGCGGCGACGACCTCGCGGGTGCTGACGTAATGACAAAGTGGCTTAAGGATCACAATATTGCGACCGACCAAATTGCGATCCATGACGGTTCGGGACTATCCCGTCTCGATTTTGTAACGCCGGAAGCTATAGGGAGGGCATTAGTGTTTGCTGCAGGAAGTAAGTTTGCAGATGTTTTTGAAAATTCACTTCCTATCGCCGGTCAGGACGGAACCCTTCGCGGTCGCTTAAAAGATGCATCCGGGAAAATTCTCGCAAAAACGGGCAATATCACTTACGTAAATTCACTCGCCGGTTTTGCGCGCGGCGTAGGTGAGACATATGCCTTTGTGATAATTGGAAATGACCTGACACGCCGAGGAAACAGCACCGCTGTGATCGACAGCGCCGCATCAATTCTTATCAAAAATTAACTTTCGTTTCTAACGATAGTTTCGCAAATACGCAAAATTTCAGGTACCAAATATCTGCTAAACAGAGGGTTTCTTTTGGTTACATCTCTCCATTTTTTTGCGTCTTCCTTCGCAAATTTTTCCTTCTTTTCCATTTGTGATAATCTTAGCGTTTTCAAAATACAATAAGGAAATTTTGCGCCAAAATGATTGATGAATTTGCATTCGACAATACTGAAGAACGTCGAAAAAACAGATTGGGAACGAAAGGCTGGATCGAGGTAATTGTCGGCTCGATGTTTTCGGGAAAAAGCGAAGAATTGATCCGCCGTTTAAACCGCGCGAAGATCGCCCGTCAGAAAGTCCAGGTATTTAAGCCAAAGATCGACGACCGCTTTTCGGTTGAGGAAATCGCTTCGCATTCGGGGATGACGCATATCTCAAAACCCGTCATGACGGCAAAGGAACTTCTCGCGCAGATCGATGAGGACACAGAGGTTGTCGGGATCGATGAAGGACAGTTTTTTGATATGGAAGTGATCGAAGCGGTAAACGATCTGGCAAACAACGGAAAACGCGTGATCATCGCCGGACTCGATCAGGATTATATGGGAAAGCCGTTTGAACCGATGCCGCAGCTATTGTCGATCGCAGAATTTATCACAAAAACTCACGCCATCTGTGTAAGGTGCGGAAACACTGCAAATTATTCTCAGCGTACGTTTGAATCATCTGAACGGGTAGAGGTAGGTGCGACCGGAAAATATGAAGCGAGATGCCGCGAGTGTTTTATCCCGCATTCGGATAAACCGACCCCGATGTGATCTTCGGTTTGAATATTGTCAAGATCTTTGTAAGCAGGTTCTGGTGAGAATTGAACATACACGATCTTTTAGGAATTCACTCTAAACATTGATCGTGCGTTAGTTCTGAGCCATTGAAAATGGCGGTATCTTGCCCGCTTCGCCGCCCACGGTGCAAACCGTGGGAATAGTTGAAGCCAATATTTGAAGTGGTTGAAAACCACGATATAAATTCCCTATGTCGCCATTTTCATTGGCTGAAATCAATATTCGCAATCTTCCCACGGTTTTCACCGTGGACTACACGAATTTCGTTGGTTTCACCGACTAAAAAAAACAACTGGATATTTTGAACGTGATATTCCCGTTAAAATAGTAGTAGAACTTGTAAATAGGTTTATACTGCA
>JBGTEI010000288.1:0-1841 GCA_041747875.1 Pyrinomonadaceae bacterium
TTTTAAACTAAGTGTCAAGGTTCGATCCATCTCTTTTGTTTATCCGGAACAGGAAAACGGCAACATCAGACCAACGTAGTTTCGGGAAAATTACAATTCTGATGTTTCCACTTTATTTACCGAAACTCAATAGTGCTACGGACGAAATGGCAGTGCGACGAGTACCAGACTTTCACTGCGTGTATTTTAAGATAAACAATGGCCGACTTTTTCGAAAAACTCAAACAGTTCCGTTTGCGTCCAAATAGTCAATCGCCATGCCGGCAGCAATTTCTTGCATGATTTCGACCGTCGCGACCGATCGCGGTCTTCCCTGTTTGACATTGGACCTGCAAATTTATCAAGATATGGCCGAATAAGATCGATTCTGGGACTTTCCATAAAGAAATTTCTGAGGAAGTAGTTCTAGAATTTGTCATTCTAGCAAAAAATATCCGACGAATACAAAAGTGATCGCGGTTTCTCGTCCACGATTCGCTAAACCCGGATTACGCATTAGAAAAGACAAACGGATATTCAAAAGCTTTTGATTAGTTTAAAAGTCCGCCGAACCAGGCTCTTCTTTTTCTGTTGAGAGCTATTTTGAGAACCAGTTTGCCTTTGATTTTTTGAATAAATAAGTTCCGATGGCGAAGATTTTTCGCCTCGGTGAATTTACCTAAAAACCGCTTGTAAATATCGTGTCCGGGGGATATTTTCCATCCCAATATCTTACCCAATGTCGGACCATGCCGTGCTTCCGCGCAGATTACGATTCGCTCCGCATCTAACGCTTGCGATAAAGCTGATGTCTAATACCCACGGGTCGAGCCTGGATAGAGCAAATCAACATTCCTATCAATCAAGTCCCGAAAGCGATTTTCTTCAGGATCTGAATCAAAAAAACTATTCGGTCCCAGGACGGAATCCTTTGGTTCGAACAGCTAACTTCGAACTTCATTATCTTATTCTCCTAACGAAGCGCGTTTAAGCATTATGAACCGATTTTCGGGCATTTTTCCTAGCGCGGATTATTAGTTTGAGCTTTAGAAAATGAACCAAACGGTTAACTAGAAAATCAGAAAGATATCGATTCCAAATGCATGCTAAATCTATTTACTTTAGTTCTGGATTCAATCAAAAAGCAGAAATGAAAACCCTTCGGTAGGAATCGCTAATCAGCAATTAATGTTTACAGTAAACAATTTCACCAGACTCCTGCTGTATCTGGACGAAGTAGAAATGAAGTCATGATCGGTACACCGTCCAGTTGCGTATCAACAATCGAGACAATTAAAAAGCCGGAGCATTCGACAGATCTTGGCACGTACTGAACCGAATAACTTTTTATTAACCCGTTACGCTTTGGATCAAATTCCTGATAGGGCAATCTCCCCGCATTCCTAAACGCCGAGAAGAATAAATTTCCGATCCCTTTCAGTTGTCGACATAAAACGGCGAAAAGTAAGCGGCGCTTCGTTCGGCGAGTGTGATCAACCCGGATTCAGAAAACGCACTCTCCTAAATAATAGGGATAACCAATGGTCCGGTCCGAGACGAGTAATTAGGCCTCGCAAGCAAAGTAATATACACGCAGCGGTCAAAAGAATGCCGATCCAGGCTACCGATTCAGCAGGTAAAAGCGTAGTGATCAGCAATGCCCCGCTAACCATCGCGCCGCTGAACAAAAGCAGCACCCGAACCCCCGCTGACCATCGAAACCCGATTAATTTTTGAACGGTTAATCTTATAACAATCGTTGACAACACGTTTATGAGCAAAAACGCTATTGCGCAGCCAAGCACGCCAAAAACGTTGACCAGTGCGATTATTAACGCGAGATGAATAACACTTAAGAGCGT
>JBGTEI010000289.1:0-2105 GCA_041747875.1 Pyrinomonadaceae bacterium
ATCCTGGATGGCGATGTTTTGTCTCAATATGCTTGCCATCGCCTTAGAACTCGCAAACGAAGACAAAGTATATGAAGACGTGGCGAGTAAATTCTTCGAGCATTTTGTCTATATTTCTGACGCGATGAATAATCTCGGGAATGAAGAAACCGAACTCTGGGACGAACGCGATGGTTTCTATTACGATGTTCTGCATCTTCCGGAGCACAAAAACATCCGCTTAAAAGTAAGATCGATGGTCGGGCTGATCCCGCTCTTTGCCGTTGAAACTCTCGAAGAGAACTGGCTCGACAAGCTGCCCGATTTCAAACGCCGGACGGATTGGTTTATCGAAAATCGTCCTGAAATGATCGAGGACATTGCCTGTCTTCAGGCCGAGGGCGCAAACAAACGGCGGCTGCTGGCGCTTGTAAATCCCGAACGTCTGAAACGCGTTTTGCGGACAATGCTTTCCGAAAACGAATTTCTTTCCGAGTATGGAATTCGCGCACTTTCTCATTACCACAAATTCCACCCCTATAAATTCGAGGTAAACGGTGAGATCTACGAAGTGGAATACGAGCCCGGCGAATCAAAAAGCGGAATGTTCGGCGGAAATTCAAACTGGCGGGGTCCGATCTGGTTTCCGATGAATTATCTGATAATCGAATCGCTGCAGAAATTTGATTTTTACTTTGGAACGGATTTTAAGGTCGAATTCCCAACCGGGTCGGAAAGAATGCTGACGCTTTGGGAAGTTTCGCAAGAACTCGAAAAGCGTCTGACAAATATCTTTTTACGGGATGAAGAAGGACGACGCGCCGTCTTTGGAACCAGCGAAAAGTTTCAAACGGATGAGCATTTCAAGGATTACCCATTGTTTCATGAATACTTTCATGGTGACAACGGCAAAGGCTTAGGCGCCAGCCACCAAACGGGCTGGACGGGATTGATCGCGAAAGTGTTGAGACAGATCGGCGAATACAAAGAAGAGGAGAATTAACAGGGATGAAGAGGATGGGCAGGGATATTAAGAGTTAAGAGAAAGTTTTATGCTTTATGAAGAAATAACAGGAAAAATCTTGGAAGGGAGTTTTGAAGTATCGAAGGAACTAGGAGCGGGTTTTCTTGAGTCAGTTTATGAAAAGGCGCTACTTGTTGCACCAAGAGAAAAGGGAATGATAGTTAAGAGGCAGTTTCCACTTAATGTAAAATTTCGCGGGATAATTGTCGGCGAATTTTTTGCGGACTTGCTGGTTGACGATAGAATTTTGGTTCAATTAAAGGCTGTCAGCCGATTTTCGCCGGAACATTTTGCCCAGATCATAAATTATCTAAAAGCGACAGGAATACCGGTTGGATTGATCATTAATTTCGGTAATCCGCAACTGCAATATCGCAGGTTCAATAATAAATTCATTAGTTAATATCAAAGCAAGAAATCGGGCGTACAAAAACCCCTAAAATATCCCTGCTCATCCTCTTCATCCCTGTTAAAATGATTTCATGAAAGCAGTTGCAATTACACCAAAGGAAAAAAACTCGGGGCGGCTTGTCGAGATGGATAGACCAAAAGTCTCTGACATCAAAAATGGTCGTGGCGTTTTGGTTGAAGTCTTAAGTGTCGGCGCGTGCGGGACGGACCGGGAGATCAACAATGCAGAATACGGCGTTGCTCCGGAAGGTGAGGATTTTCTTGTGCTCGGACACGAGAATTTTGGACGCGTCGTCGAAGTGGGCGAAAATGTAAAAGATCTAATGCCCGGTGATCTTGTTGTTGCTACGGTGAGAAGACCGTTCGGACACAGCATATACGACACGATCGGTCAGCAGGATTTTACGACCGACAGCGAATATTTCGAACGCGGGATCTCGCGGATCCACGGTTATTGGGCGGAGTTCTACGCAGAAGATGCAGAATTTCTCATCAAGATCCCGCCAAAGATCGCCGACGTAGCAGTTTTGCTCGAACCACTTTCGATCATCGAAAAGGGTCTCAAACAGGCCGAAGATATTCAGCGAAGACTCGACATTTGGCATCCAAAAACGGCAGCGGTTTTGGGAACAGGAAATGTTGGTTTACTGACGATCATGGCGCTCAGATTGCGCGGGCTTGAAGTTCACGG
>JBGTEI010000290.1:0-3567 GCA_041747875.1 Pyrinomonadaceae bacterium
TGCGCAGGAAGAGGTGCGTGACTATTATTTAGATCTATTCGTAGAATGCGCAGCTGCTGTTTACGACGGCGAGAGGAAAGAATAAAAAATTCATGCGCGGAATTCGCGGAACAACGCGGAAAAAAGAAATAAAACTTGTAGATACGAATTGTTATGAAAACGAAAATTTGGTTTTCCATTTCCGTGTCTTTCCGCGTATTCCGCGGGTAAAATCATTATGGCAAAAGAAATTATCAATTCTGAAGAAGCGCCCGAACCGGTTGGGCTTTACCCGCACGCACGCCGCGTTGGAAAACTTTTGTTTCTATCCGGCGTCGGACCAAGAGAACGCGGAACAACGAAAATACCCGGTGTGGAGCTCGATGAAAATGGCGTGATCTTGTCTTATGACATCGAAACCCAATGTCACTCGGTGTTTAAGAACGTTCGAAGTATCGTTGAATCAGCGGGTTCGAGCTGGGAAAAGATCGTTGATGTTACCGTTTTTCTAACAAATATGAAAGACGATTTTAAGACCTACAATCGAGTGTACGCTGAGTATTTCAACAATAATTTGCCTTGCAGGACGACGGTTGAGGTCAACGCTCTTCCGACACCGATAGCGATCGAACTAAAAGTGATCGCGACGATCGATTAATAATTTCGAAAACGTTAAAACGAGATCCCGTAGTAAGTAGTCAGCGCATTATTGCCGCGTCCGCTGTTACCAAAGCTGTAACCAGCGCCGAATATCTGCCGGCTATTTAGCACAAGAGTAAAACCCGGCGTTGCATATCCGACGCCGTTTTTCCCGCTAAACCAATCTCCGGTAAAAGCTACCCGCTTAAAAAGCGGCTTCTCGATCCCGATAAAGATCCCGGCATCAGTCGCCTCTGCATCATCCGTAGCAAGAAATTTATAAGCACCGAACGTCGTTCGCATATCTCCGAGTGCTTCAAACTCTTTACTTACATTTGAATATACCATTCCGGTCGCCCGGCTTCCTGCTGCCCGGTTTAACGGAACTGAGGCAATAATTCCGGTTGAAACTGCAAATTTATTCTTCTCGCTCGAATACACCTGCCATTTGGCGTTTGGTTGTGCAACGAAAGGGACACGACCTGTACCATCGCTTGTATAAAACACGTTCGCGCCGACTTCGATCTTTTTGGTTAAACCGTAAGTACTTCTCCAGCCATACGTTTGGAAACCGCCTTTTTCAAATTTATCGAAATGGGCGATAAAATCGAACTCGACATATCCTCTGCCCTTTTCTTTAACATCGGTCGACGGTGCGTTAAAGATCGTGCTTTGAGGTATTGCGCTTCCCGCCAAAACAACCAGACACACAACCAATATGAACCCGAGTTTACTCATAGATTCTCCCGCTTATTTTTTTCAAATTTTTTATATTTAAGTGATCAAACTTGCGATATGTCGAATCGCAGTCGATTTCCAGTTTTTGCCATTAAGATCTTTGCGATGGATGTTAATATAAGTAAAAAATGAAATACGTTGCACTATTACGCGGAATAAATGTCGGCGGAAAAAACAAAGTAAATATGGAAACGCTGCGCGAAATTTGCGGCGATCTCGGTTTTGAAAACGTCAAGACATATATCAACAGCGGCAACGTGGTCTTCGATACCCGAAAGTCCAATAATAAGACTCTCGCTGCAAAGCTCGCTAAAGCGATCGAGAAAGAATTCTCTATTTCGATAAGCGTGATGGTTAGATCAATGACGGAGATCAAAGCGATCATCGAAAAAAACCCGTTTATAGGGGAATTTGAAAATGATAAGGATGTCCACGTTATCTTTTTGGAAGAAGAAATGCCGGATGAAAAAATCAAACAGCTGCTTTCAAATAACAATGAAAACGAGCGGTACGCTGTCATCGGAAGCGAGATATTCTCCCATCTTCGGATAGGAGTTTTAGACAGCATTCTTGGAAAGGATTACATAGGTAAGAAACTTAAAGTCGCGGCGACTGCGCGAAATTGGCGAACAGTAAACAAGCTCGCTTCGATGTAAAAATTGATCGAAATCCACTTTGTAACAATTTCTTTAGCAACGTCTTATATGATCCCCGTTATGAGAAAAACCTTCCTCCTTTTAGTGATCGCACTAATCTTCTACTCAAATTTAAATGCGCAATATAAAACCGAAAACGTTATCCTGATCACGCTAGATGGCGTAAGACATCAGGAGATATTTACCGGACTCGATGCCGGTCTGTTCAAAGCACTTGATAAAGACGCCGAACAAAAATCGCTCTTCAAAGAATTTTCGGCGCCGACATCCGATGCACGCCGAGAAAAACTTATGCCGTTTTTCTGGAACGTCTGGATGAAAGAACATGGCTCGATCGCCGGCAATATCGCGCTTAGAAGCGAGGTCAAGACTACAAATAATTTGATCTTTTCATATCCTGGTTATTCCGAAATATTAACGGGCGAAGCCCATGACGATGTGATCAAAAGCAACGAACGGATCCAAAATAAATTCCCTTCGGTTCTTCAGTTTCTTCAGAAAAAGCTTAAATTAAACGGAGATCAAACGGCGGCATTCGCCTCCTGGGATGCTTTTAACGAGATCGTAACAAGCGACCCGAAGGCTTTTACAGTAAATGCAGGATATGAAGAATATAAGGACGAAGACCCAACGATCGGGCACTTGAGTAAGCTCCAATTCGAAACTCCGACACCGTTTGAAACCGTAAGGCACGATTACTACACATTTGAGCTGGCACTCGCCCACATGAAAAAATACGGACCGCGTATAACCTATATCGGCTTAGGCGAAACCGACGACTGGGCGCACGTAAAACGGTATGATCTTGTCCTTAATGCGCTTCATCGAACGGATAACTATTTCAAGGAATTGTGGGATTTTATCCAGACAGACGAACGATACAGGGGCAAAACTTCAATTATTGTAACGGTTGACCACGGCCGCGGAGATTCTGTAGAAGACTGGCATGGTCACGGAAGCGACGTTCCTAAAGCGCGAAATATCTGGGTTGCATTTATTTCACCGGATATAAAAATGCGCGGTGAATGGAAAAAGACTAAGACGATCTATCAAAATCAGATCGCAGCGACATTAGCCAAGCTTTTAGGTTTCGATTACGCCGAGCAAAATCCAGATGCCGGAAAGCCGATCAAAAACGTCTTTGAAAAATAAACCTGAGAGAAAATAGTTGCCGTTTCTTATCGGCAGAAATTATTATAAAGCGATGAAAATTCTGGATTTGCGCGCGACTCCGGAAGTTGTAGGAGAGATCGCGGAGCTACTATTCGACGGATTTAGTGATACGGGTACAGAAGCCTGGTCGACGATCGAAGAATGTCTGGAAGAAGTGCGGGAATCTCTGGCAGACGGAAAGATCAGCAGGATCGCGGTTGACGATCGATCCAGGGTTTTGGGTTGGACCGTCGGAGTGCCAACTTACGATGGAAATGTTTGGGAACTTTAGATCCTCGTGGTAAGGCGCGATTCAAAACTCGAAGGCATCGGTCGAAAAATGCTTGAGGATTTTGAATTACAGATAAAGAACCGCGGCGGCGGCACAATTTTTCTTGGCAGC
>JBGTEI010000291.1:0-1751 GCA_041747875.1 Pyrinomonadaceae bacterium
CTTCTCTCGGCAGATCTTCGCCAGCGATCGCTTTTGCAAAAAGGTCAAGCGTGTCGTTTGATTCACTTCTGCCATCGACAATGCAATCAACCCCGAGTTCGTCGTACATATCGGTTTGAATGATCTGCCAACCGCCGGAGCCGCCAACAATCACCTTAAAATTGTCGCGATGCGGGTTTGATTTGATTTGATTAAAAAGTTCACGCGAATAATGCGAATTGATCGGCATTTTCGAAGAGCCAAAGATCGATGTGTAAACGCCTGCCGCAAACGTAACGCCTAACGGATTATGCGTCGAAACAGCTACAACTCGCGTTCGCGGGCCGACAAATTTTTCCAAATCTTCTGGAAAACAAGAGACGATATCGTCCTGCGCGTAATTCCTCAGCAGCGATTTTTCGACTAAACGAACTCCAGCCGGCATATACTTGGCAGAACCGTCTTCGTATTTCTCAACTTTTCGCCAATCCGGATATTTACGGTTCAAAATGCTTTCGAGCCAAATCGGAAGCGACGCCATCGCCATTTGGATAAAATATCCGGCGTGATCGATCGCTTCGGTTAACGGTGCGGTTAAAACAATTAGTTTACCGCCATCTTTGGGGGTTGCGTCGTGTCGCGAATTGGTATTTGTTTTCACCTCTTTGACAGCAACGTTCATAAATGTAACTCCTTCCTATTATGTTGAATTTGTATCACCAATTTATTGGAAACTGATGCCCTACCGAATTTTGGATTTCGCCGATGCCAGACAAATGAGTAAAATCGGGTATCAATCATTCCATTTGAAAAGTTAGTTTAGCAGTAATGTTTTCATTCGCAAAAGCCTTTTGATACGACAACACACTTTTTTCGCTATTCTAAATTAACGTCCCGAATATTCCAAATATTCAATACAAAAATGGTTCTTGTCGAATCGCACGGGCTTATCAACAAGAACCTTCTATTAAAACAAGTTCGTATCAGAACCGGATCACAGCGTCGGGGCCGCCTTCTACATGGACGGTATCGACAAATCGAATACTCTTCGAATCCGTCGTCATAACGACAGAATGCGTTCGCTTTCCGGCGCCGAAGAAACGAACGCCGCGAAGCAGCGCGCCATCGGTTACGCCGGTTGCGGAAAAGATAATCTTTTTGCCGGGCGCGAGATCGTCTGTGTCATAAACTTTATCCGGGTCGGTAATTCCCATTTCCTTCAGCCTTTCCAATATTTCTTCAGTTGGCGGAACTTTCGTTTTATCGACACCAAGTCTCTCGGGATCAAAAACCAATTTCGCCTGAATTTCGCCGTTTAAACATTTCATCGCCGCAGCCGTAATTACGCCTTCCGGAGCGCCGCCGATACCCATCAATGCATGAATATTCGTTCCGGCAACCGCGGCAGAAATACCGGCGGAAAGATCGCCGTCGCTGATCAGGCGAATTCTGGCACCTGCCGCACGCACGTCGTCAATCAACTGTTTATGACGCGAACGATCAAGCGTGATGACTGTCAAATCTTCGATATCGCGCCCCAATCTTCGTGCGATATTTTTCAAATTCTCATGAACCGGCGCATCAATATCAACCGCGCCGCGGCACGATGGTCCGACAACGATCTTGTCCATATAAATGTCCGGAGCGTTGAGCAATCCGCCGCGTTCTGCCGCGGCAAGTACCGCAATGGCATTGTTTGCGCCGAGCGCGCAAAGATTTGTGCCTTCGAGCGGGTCTACTGCAATATCTATCTCTGGAAATTCCGCACGCAT
>JBGTEI010000292.1:0-3827 GCA_041747875.1 Pyrinomonadaceae bacterium
GAACGATCGAATTTGATGGAAAAACAATCGAGAATGGCCGAAGATCCGGCTTTTATTTTGTTGTAGATGAAACATCTTCACGGTGGCGGAATATTTTCTCAGTATCGAAAACCGAAAGCCACGCTGTAACACACGCAAAACTCATCCTCGCGGCATTGGACGAAATTGAAAACGTATTTCTCGTTGAAAACCCTGTTCAAAATTTGGACGTTATACAAACCCAAGTTATCTCCCGAAATATCAAAGAGGTAACAAAGGAAAGGAACATCTGTACAATTGTGGTTTCCAATGATCCGGTTGAGATATTTCAGCTATGCGATCGGGTTGCGATCTTGAGCGATGGAGAAATCGTTCAAACTGGAACGCCGCAAGATGTCTATACTACGCCGACCTCCGTTGCGTCTGCCCGCCTATTAGGTAATAACAATTTAATACCCGCAAGGCGTCTAACGTCAAATAAAACTGACATGCCCGAGTTTTTTACGATTGATGGTGAACACAGGATCGTCACTGACCTCGTAGCCAAGAACGAGCTTGGACCGATTAATCAGACGATTTCACTTGCCATACTCCCGGAACATCTGGCCCTTTCATTCGGTGCTTCGTTTCCGGAAGATAATCTTTTAAAAGTTCGTGTAACGGATATTGAATTTCAGGGACCGACAACACTAATTACGCTTAACGCAAACGGATTGAAACTCAAGGCGCTCGTTCTGCGGACGGTTGGGTTAAATGTCGGAGACGAATGTATGGTCGGATTACCGCCTGACCGGATACGCATTCTAAGACAATAAAAAGCCCGGGTACCATCCAAATGGATAATACCCGGGACGATTTTTCCCCGATTATAGCTTAGACGTTTGGAACCAAAACGATTTTAACCCTTCTATTCTTCGCTCTGTTTGCGCGCGTCGAGTTTGGAACGATCGGAACCGTTGCACCCATTCCCTTGATTTCAAGTCTCGATGCCGGAACACCCAAAGACATCATTTTATCCGCGATTGCCCGAGCTCTTTCTTCAGTTAACAATTCAAGTTCAGCGGGAGTTCCGCTGTTGTCTGTGTGCGACTCGATCGCCACGACATAATCCGGGGAATTAGCTAGCACTTCAGCCAATCCGGATAGTTTTGCGTCGCTTGCTTCCGAAAAGCTGCTTACCCGAATACCCGACCAATAGTCCTCAGCGAGAATAAGTTCAATCCCTCTCTCAGTTTTATCAACCGAACCAAATCTCGTCAACGACTTCATCAAAACGCTCGAGTTTGCTTCAAGCCGTTCTTGTTTTTGACTCCGCGCCTGCGCTTCTTCAAGTGCACGCTGTTTTGCCTGAATTTGAGCTACCTGGATCCGCGCGTCCTCTGCTTCCTGACGCAAACGGGCGTTTTCGGCCTTCAAATCCCGGATCTGATTAACAAAATTAACTTTGTCACGCTCAGAAAGCTGGAGCGAACGTGTTTCTCCCGCGAGCGCCTCTTTTAAGTTCGCAATCTCACGCTGAGCATCGTCAAATTTATCTTCGGCATCCCTTAATTCAGCATCCTGACGAAGTTTAACGTTCCTTTTCTCGCGAGCTTCTTTTCGAACATTCGCCGTCGTTTCCGCCTGAACCGCCGAACTGATCGCCTTTCTTGCAGCGATGTCAACGTATTCTTCTTCGCGACCCGCCTGCCAGCCGTTTTCCGCGTTGCTTAGAAATGTTTGAGCTTCCTGAAGTTCGTCTTTAGCGTCCTGCTCAGCACCTGCATATTTTGCCAAGGCGATCGCCTGCTGTGCCTGAAGGATCGAGATCGGGGTTTTACGATAATTGATGTCTGCGATCTCGGGCGTTCTAGCATCTCTAAAGTAATCACTGGAATTGCCAAAATATTGAACCGCCGTGCTCGTTGCGATGGTTCGACCGCTTTTTGCATATGGACGCAAATTCTCGAGCATAATTTCCTGGCTTGGACGCGTTACCAAAAAGTGCGGCTCCGCAGTAATTATCAGCGCAAATGTCTGTAACGGCGTAGTAACAGAAATCGTCGAATCAAACTCAAAGAAACCTCGGCGCTTGATCTCGCCCAAATTATCAATTTGTCCATTTGGCGAAATAGCCCAAAGAACATATGTTGCGTATCCCGCGCCAAGTTCAAAGGGTCGCGGCATTTTTGAAACCGAAAGTTTGATCTCGGTACCATTCTTACTGGTTCGTTTGATCTTCGCATCACCTTTCATTCGCGGGAATCTGGTAGTTCCGCGAAAAATCACATTGACATCCTCATCAAGCGGATACGTGATCGCTTTTGTGCTTCTCGGAACGTCGACCTGAGAAAAGGTGTTCACTGCTAATAGCAGAAGGACAGACAAAATTGTAGGAATTTTAAAAGCATTTTTGTTTATCATATTTATTTCTCCGAAACAGGCTGGTTATAAAAGGATGCTTGCAAGAAGCGATGTGTTGCAATTCTATTGTATCGGAGCTTTTTTTTCTAGTACTTTCTGGAAGTGATAAACTATTACACATATTTTGCCTTGCCTAATCGATCAACTGTATTGAATCGTATTTCTTCCGGCGAGTTTATTGCTAAGTGAGTCCAACTGATAGAACTACAATATATTCGCGCGTTTTAAGTTTGACGTAGCAAACCGTAGTAACTAAACTTTGCACTTTAACGATGCAAGATTTCAAACGGTTATTACAGTATCTTAAACCACGCTCCGGGCTGTTTTCAGTCGCGGTAATCGCGATGATACTGACCGCGCTTTTTGAAACAGCTACGGGCGCAATGGCGGTTCCGCTTTTTGATCAGTTTATCCCCAGTTCGACCCAAAACTCCTCAACGCTCTTTTATCTTCAGAAGTTAATTCCTCAGGACGATTGGTATAAAAAGTGGTTTGCGATTTCGGCACTTCTACTCTCGTTTACCGTTTTTAAGGGAATTTTCTCCTATATTTCAACTTACTTAATGTCAAAGATCGGGCAGCTAACGATCCTCGATCTTCGTAACGAGCTATATTCGCATCTTCTCAAGCAATCGTCAGGATTCTTCGAAAAGAACCGGACAAATTTTCTCGTATCACGACTCGTAGTAAGCTGTGCCGCGATCGAGTATGCAGTATCCGCTAATTTGCGGGATGTGATACGCGAAAGCTTTATGCTTATCGCTTTTCTCGCGGCGGCATTCTATTTCAATTGGCGTCTAATGCTTGGCGCATTGGTGATCGGTCCGATTATCGGGGTTGTAACCTCAAAATTCAGTAAATCTCTTAGAAAGCTTGCGGAGGTTTCGATCGATGGAAACAAGCAGATGACCGACACCGCTCAAGAAACACTTTCAAATCAAACGATCGTAAAAGCTTATAACGCTGAACAGAGAGAAAAAACGCGATTTACAAAGGTCGCCGAAATAATTGCGGCCGCAAACCTGCGTTCCGGAAAAATCGCCGCGATCTCTCCGCCGTTGATCGAGACGATCGGAATAATCGCGATGATAATTCTTTTCTATTTTGGTTCCAGGGAAATAAATTCAGGAAATATGGAGGCCTCGCAGTTTTTTGCGTTCCTATTTTTCCTGTTTCGCAGCTACGATCCGATCCGGAAGATCTCGAGACAACACAACGAGATTTCAAAAGCGTTTGCGGCTGCTAAGGACGTATGGGATGTTCTCGATCTAAGCGAGCATCTCCCTGAAATCGATAACCCGATCAAGATCACCGATCTTAAGGATAAGATCTCGCTCAGAAACGTTTCGTTTAGGTATCAGGATGAAGATAAGGAAGTAATTAAAAATATTTCCCTTGATATTCCAAGGGGCAAGATGATCGCTCTGGTTGGCGAGAGCGGGGGT
>JBGTEI010000293.1:0-9864 GCA_041747875.1 Pyrinomonadaceae bacterium
TTTGACAGCGAGGAATTCACCGGTACGAACTTCAGGATATCTGATAAGCCCGTCGCTTCCGGATTGGTAACTATAGATCCGCATGATGACAGCAAAGGGTTTCCCGTCCTTCATACGCCATTCGATCTTTGTATTGTCGCGGTTAAATGAAAGACTCTGCGACGCAAGATGCACCGATCTCTGTTTATCGATCGATTCAACATTTATCTCCATCGTCGTCGCTGAATCAAAGAGATGAATTTGATAACCGTCATATCCGGTGCAGTAGGTCGATACGTGTCCGCCATTTCGTCCTTGCCCGGCCGGAGTGCGGCATTGTGTTCTGAGATCGGTGTATGAACTTGTATAGCTTCCTGAAGTATTACTGCTATCGGTGTCGTCGTCAGTTTCTGTCCCCGTCCCGATCGAAGGAGTTCCAAGCACGATCACGCTGGATATATAGGCGTTTGGAGTATAACGCGTAGTGATCGTTTGCCCGGTGGGATAAATGCCTGCCATACCGTTTCGGTTCTGAAGCTTGAAATCCAACCCCTTTGGTTGATTCGTAAACCGCGCAAATTCCCGCGACTCGATCTCGCTCAGCATTATCGAGAGGATCTGTCCGTATTTTCGTTCTGCTTCCTGAATTCGCATCCGCGGAAAAACGCCTTCTGCCGTGCGGTAGATTTGGCTCCAAACTTCTATAAATTCGATCTTCGCAGAATTATCGATCGCAGTATTCGGGTCAAATTCTCCCGCGTACAAAGTCATTTGAGTCTGATTCCTAAGTTTTATTTCGATCAGCGCAATGCCTTCCCCGTCTGAAGCCCGGGAGAACGAAAACCCGCGCATCGCAGTTCGCGCTTCACCTACCGTCATCCCGATCTTTACATTCCCCGCAGAATTCCCCGTGATCAAAGTTGCAGTTTGCGCATTTACCGAACTCGCGCAGCCAACAAACAAAACTCCAATTATGAGGCTAAATACTATGTTCCCAATACTTTTCATCTTTTCCTCCAAAATCAAACAGACAGTATGCTGTATAACCAAAAACAAAATTCAGCTAATCGAACCCAAAATTATTAGATATATTAAAAGTGATATTGGGGTTAAGTATAACCAAGAAATCGGACTTTTGAAACTTACAGACGTCTCGCGAGAGAATGTTCCGCGAAGTTAGCCCTCATCGTTGACCTTCAAAACTGCCAAAAAAGCTTCCTGCGGAATCGAAACACGCCCTACTTTTTTCATCCGCTTCTTCCCTTCTTTCTGTTTCTCGAGGAGTTTTCGTTTTCGGGAAATATCGCCGCCGTAGCATTTTGCGGTTACATTTTTGCCCATCGCGCTGATCGTCTCGCGGGCGATGATCTTTGCTCCGATCGCGGCCTGGATAGGCACGACAAACATCTGGCGCGGAATGAGTTCTTTCATTTTCTTGGCCAGTGCGCGTCCTCTCATTTCCGATGTTCCGCGGTGCATTATTAAGGAAAGCGCATCTACGGGTTCGCCCGAGACGAGGATGTCGAGTTTTACAAGATTTCCGGCTTTATAATCCGATATATGATAATCAAGCGATGCATAACCGCGCGAAACCGATTTTAGACGGTCAAAAAAATCAAGAACGATCTCATTAAGCGGGAGTTCGTAGACAAGCACGACGCGGTTTTCGGTAACGTATTCAAACTTCTTCTGGACGCCGCGTTTTTCGTCAAGCAAAGGCAAAATTCCGCCAAGATAATCATCCGGCGTAAGTATCGTCGCCTCAATATATGGCTCTTCGATCTTCTCGATCCGCACCGGATCGGGCATTTGCGAAGGTGAATCTACCTCGACCGTCGTACCGTCTGTCAGGTAAACACGATAACGCACGCCCGGCGCAGTTGTGATCAGTTCGAGATTAAATTCACGCTCAAGCCGCTCCTGGACGATCTCCATATGAAGGAGCCCAAGAAATCCGCAGCGGAATCCAAAACCAAGCGCCGTCGAAGATTCCGGTTCGTAGAAAAATGACGCATCGTTTAAACGAAGCTTGTCCATCGCATCGCGGAGGTCTTCATACTGCGCAGCATCGATCGGATAGAGCCCCGAGAAAACCATTGGTTTTACTTCCTGAAATCCCGGAAATGGTTCTGTTGTCGGATTAGCCGCCTCGGTGATCGTGTCGCCGATCTGAACGTCGGCAACTGTCTTTATCGATGCGGTCAGAAATCCCACTTCGCCGACGCCTAATTCATCAACGGCGGTCGGAACAGGCCGGTTTACGCCCAAAGATTCGATCTGATATTCGCGTCCCGTATTGAAAAAACGCATCTTTGTTCCCTTACGGATCGATCCGTCGATAACGCGGAAAAGCACAATGACGCCGCGATACGAATCGTACCAACTGTCAAATATCAGCGCTTTTAACGGAGCGTCCGGATTTCCGTTTGGCGACGGAACGTTGAGGACGATAGATTCGAGAATTTCTTCCACGCCTTCGCCGGTTTTTGCCGAAGCGAGGATCGCATTTGTCGTATCAAGACCGATTATGTTTTCGATCTGTTCTTTTATTCTGTCGGGCTCTGCGGAAGGAAGATCGATCTTATTCAGAACCGGGATCAATTCGAGGTCATTGTCGATCGCAAGATATGTGTTTGCGAGGGTTTGTGCTTCAACTCCCTGCGAAGCATCGACGATCAGCAGCGCGCCTTCACACGCTGAAAGCGAACGCGAAACTTCGTATGAAAAATCAACATGACCCGGCGTATCGATCAGATTCAATACATATTTTTGCCCGTCCTTTGCCGTGTAATCGAGCCTCACCGCATGAGATTTGATCGTGATCCCGCGTTCGCGTTCGAGATCCATGCTGTCTAAAAGCTGAGCTTCCATGTCGCGATCGGCGACCGCACCCGTTTGCTGCAGGATCCTATCCGCGAGCGTAGATTTGCCGTGATCGATATGAGCGATAATTGAAAAATTTCTGATGTTCTCAGCATTCATAAATATTTAATGTTTTTTTTTATAACTAAAGAGATAGTTTAACAACCTGTGCGAAAAATTGCAGTGCGATGGATGTTATTGTGATTTGCTTTTTCTTTCCTTTCCCCGCTCAGTCTCTTTAAATCCAAAAACATTATGTCAGCGAATTAAAATCCATATAAGGCAGATTTGGAGCAACTTAAAATATCAGTAAATCTTTATGATCTGATCATGCTCAACCTTCTATCTATTATTTTTCCAAACAAACTTATGAGAAAAGAAAAGTGCATATTCATAATTCTACTGATATTTGCATCGGGGATGCTTATTTCCTGTCAAGACGACACGCGTGCGAACATCAAAGAAAAGAATGAAGAAAGAACGAATTTTATCGCGAGTCCCGCTGACAAAAAAATCATTGAAGCAAAAGCCAAGGTAAATGCAAACCCTCAATCAAGTGAAACGCATTTACAACTCGCGTCGGCGTATCTTAAGAAAGTGCGTGAAACGGGCGATTATTCAATCAACCGGACAGCGGAAATATCTATAGATAAAGCATTGGAGATCGAGCCCGATAATTTCAACGCGCTTGTTTTAAGATCACAAATTTATCTATCCGAGCACAAATTTGCTAAGGCTTTGGAACTATCGCAGAAGATGGAAAAAATGCAACCGAAAAGCACGATTGTTTATGCGATTAAAACGGATGCGTTAACCGAGCTTGGCAAATATGACGAAGCTGTTGAATCAGCCCAAAAATTGGTCGATATGCGTCCGGATGCTACGTCATTTTCTCGGGTTGCTCATTTACGATTTCTCCATGGCGATACAGATGGAGCAATTGAAGCGCGAAGAAAAGTTATACGTATTTCTGACCCAAGCGATAAAGAAGCATTGGCATGGGCTTACAGCCAATTAGGAAAAGACTATTTTGAAACAGGAAAATTTGACGAAGCAGAATTGATCTACAACAGAGCTCTGGAGATCTTCCCTGATTATCACTGGGGACTCGCGGGTAAGGGCCAGGTTTTGGCGGCAAAGGGAAATCTTAAAGAGGCTGCAACTATCTATGAGAAACTGCGAAGTCGTGTGCCTGAGGCAAACAGGGAGATTTTCTTAGGCGATATTTACACGAAAATGGGACGCAAAGAAGACGCTCAGAAAATATACAGAGAGGTTGCTGAATTTGAAAAAAATAAGAGTGACGGAGATATGCACCGAATTGCTTTGCTCTGGGCAGATCATAAAGTAAATCTCGACGAGGCGCTCAATATAGCCAGAATGGATCGTGAAGAATATGACGACCTTCTCGCCAGCGATACTTATGCGTGGACCCTTTATCAAAAAGGCGATTACGGAAAAGCAAAAGAAGAAATGAAAAATGCCCTGCGTCTAAATTCGAAGAACGCACTGTTTTTCTATCATTTAGGAATGATAGAAAATAAACTAAATAATAAAGAAGCTGCGATCAAAAACTTAAAGTTAGCCTTAGATACTAACCCGTCATTTGACCTGCTGCAGGCTGATACAGCCAAAGAAACACTACAAAGATTACGTAATAATACTTGATAGATAACATGGCGTGATTAATTCCAAGAGACCGGCGGATATGCTGGTCTCTTTCATCAACGTCCATAAATGTGACACTAGGGAGATACAATTTAACTAAACCTACCAAAGTCGGCTGTCAATTCGATCTCGATGAGTCGCTAAAAATGAATCCAAACTAGACAGCTTAGCGAAGTAAGAAATACGAGACAATTTCAAAACTTTAATATCAGGTTACAACCATATTCTTTTCCGGTGACGTTAGATGCGAGTCAAATTGAGACCGGCATTATAAAGTATGTATTACACGAGAGAGAAAATATATGAATAAACTATTTAGTTCACTATTTAGCATGGCAATAATGGCATCGCTTTTTTTCAGCTTTACGATTCCGCCGGTATTGGCGTCGAGTCATCGTGAAGCTCCGTTGATCGCCAATGATCCATTGGCTGATAACACAGACGTTTATGCTTTTCGCAGTACCGAAGCGGGGCGCAGCGGATTCGTGACGCTAATTGCGAATTTTATCCCGCTGGAAATTCCCGGTGGCGGTCCGCATTATTACAAGTTTGACGATCAGGTATTGTATGAGATCAAGATCGACAATACCGGAGATGGAACAGAAGATATCAGCTATCAATTCCGCTTCAGCAATCAGATAAAAAATCCCGATACGGTCCTCGGAATGGCAGCGCCGAATGAAGCTTTAGCAGGAACGGGCGGGATCGATCCGCTTATTACTTCGATCAATGACAAAGACTATAACGAAAATCAAACCTATAGTGTGACCCGCGTTGATAAGACAAATAAAAAAGGTAAGCAAATCGCAACCGTGTTGGCAACGGCACCGAGCAATATTGGTAAACGTACCACACCGAATTATGCAGCATTAGCAGAGCGTTCTGTCCATACGCTGCCACAAGCAAAAGATATGCGGGTTTTTGCAGGTCAGCGTGACGATGGATTTTATATTGCTGTCAATGAGATATTTGACACACTTAATCTTACTTCGATCAAAGACAAGGGCGGCAAGGATGCGCTTGCGGGGCTCAATGTTCACACCATCGCAATCGAAGTGCCGATTCAGGATCTGACCCGAACAAATTCAATTCCGACCGATCCGTTACAACAGGATGCTGTGATCGGCGTTTGGTCAACAGCTAGTCGTCAATCAACGAACGTTCTTAACAGCAGGCAAGTAAAAATGGGCGCAAAAAACGGAAAATGGGTGCAAATTTCGCGTCTTGGAAATCCGCTTGTAAATGAAGTGGTAATTCCGTTGAAATTGAAAGATGCTTTTAATGGTCTTTCTCCTAAAGATGATGCAGTTGCGGCTCCTTTTGTTCTTGATCCGCAGTTAGCAACACTGCTCAAAGCGGTTTTCAAAATTGATATCCCGAAGACACCGCGAAATGACCTCGTTGCAATTTTTGCAACCGGAATTAAAGCCGGCTCGGTACCGGGCGCACCGACATTTAATACGTTTCTTTCGGATGGAAAGCCACACGAATTTTTACGTTTGAATGTAGCAATTCCTTCGACGCAGAGTCCGAATCGCCTTGGGCTTTTAGGCGGCGACCCGGCTGGATTTCCAAACGGAAGACGCGTGATGGATGATGTAACGGACATCGGACTTAGAGCTATCGCAGGCGGAACACCGTTTACGCCTGGTACTAACAAAGCACCGAATAACACGCTCGGTGACGGAGTTGATATGAACGACGTGCCTTATCTGAATGTGTTTCCATACCTCGGAACACCGCATTCGGGTAATCCGGAGTAATCGATCAACCATTCAAAACAGCAAGCCGCAGATTTTTCTGCGGCTTTTCTTAATGCGGTATTTTCGTGTTTTTCGCTTGGATTTATTTTTGTAGTTTCGTTTTATCAGAACAATTTAGAAACAGATACCGTAAGATGAATTAATTTCGTTTCTACAAGAATTCAATATTTCGAAGGAATCAATAATTATGCGTCTAATGATATTCGTAGTACTTCTAACTATTTTTACAATCGGCATTTCGGCACAGATCACATTTGACAAAGATCAGTACCGTATCAAGCACAAAAAATATGTCTTAAAAAATGGACTTACGCTTCTTGTCCACGAAGATAAAAGCGTTCCGATCGTCGGAGTAAATATGTGGTACCACGTCGGTTCGAGAAACGAGGCGCGCGGAAAAACAGGATTTGCCCATCTTTTCGAACACTTTTTCTTTAACGGCTCGGAAAATCATCCGTTTGGTTTTCGTGAAGCGATGGATGATCTCGGCGCAAACAATCGAAACGGAACGACAAACACTGACCGGACAAATTTCTTTGAGGATGTACCGACATCGGCCTTAGAACGAACTCTTTTCCTTGAAGCCGACAGAATGGGATTTCTCGAAGGATTTATATCAAAAGAAATGCTCGAACGCGAACGCGGCGTGGTTCAAAATGAAAAACGCCAGGGCGAAAATGCGCCGTACGGAAAAGTATTCACCGAGATCGTTGCCAAAGTTTATCCATATTCGCATCCGTATTCGTGGTCGACAATAGGAAGTATGGATGACCTTAATGCGGCGACTTTGGGCGACATCAAGGAATGGTACAAGACCTATTACGGTCCGAATAATGCAGTGATTTCGCTTGCCGGAGACATATCACCGGAAAAAGCATACGAACTTGTCAATAAATATTTTGGTGATATCCCGCCCGGACCGCCGCTTCCGCGAATGGAAAAGTGGATCCCGAGACTTGATTCGAATATGCGCGATGAAATGGAAGACCGCGTTCCGCAAGCCCGTATCTATCGCGTATATCAGGCTCCGGCGTGGAGAGATGATGAAACGCAGTATCTGAATCTTTTGGCGGATGTATTATCAGGCTCAAAAAGCTCGCGTTTAGACCGGCGGCTGGTTTATGAAAAGAAACTGGCAACGAACGTTTCTGCCGGAATGCTCGAACGCGAATTGGGCGGAATGTTTCTGATCACTGTTACCGTAACCCCCGGCGTGGATCCGATTGATGCTGAACGCGAAGTCGACGCGGTTGTTAATGAGGTTTTGACAAAAGGCGTGACGGCGGAGGAGATCAAGAGATTTCAGAATCGCAATTTGTCCGATTTCTTAAGGGGAAGCGAAAGGCTCGGCGGTTTTGGCGGGCGGTCGGATATTCTCGCTGCGAGTCAAACATATGGAGGCACTCCGGACGCATACCTCAAACGGTTAGAAACAATGGCGAATGCAACGCCGGCCATCGTTCAAACCTCAGGCCGCAGGTGGTTGAGCGGAAATCATTACACAATGGTCGTCAGGCCCGCCGCGAAACTTACACCTGAAAAAACGGCGGTCAACCGAAAAAATGTTCCGGAATTGGGCGCGGCTCCATCGATCGCATTTCCGGAAATTCAAAAGACAAAATTAAAGAACGGATTGAGCGTAATGCTTCTCGAGCGTCATTCTGCGCCGATAGTAAATATTACGCTGGCCGTCGATGCCGGTTCCGCTTCGGATACGCTCGAGAAAGCAGGCGGGGCTTCGCTCGCCTTAAACTTAATGGACGAGGGAACTACCTCAAGAAATGCATTTCAAATATCGGATGAACTAGATATGCTGGGCGCGAGTTTAAGTACCGGAAATGGTCTTGATCTTTCCTTTGTTCGCTTGCGTGCAACATCCGAAAAACTTCAGCCTTCGCTCGGGATCATGGCGGATGTGGTTTTAAATCCGGCGTTTCCTGACGACAAATTTGCTATTCAAAAAGAACAGCGTGTCGCCCAGATCGCTCAGGAAAAGGCAAACGCAAATGCGATGGCATTTCGCGTGATGCAGACGATAATTTACGGAACAGATCACGCTTACGGAAAGCCCGACAGCGGTTTTGTGAAGTCTGTAGAAAACATTTCGCGTCAGGATCTTTCAAACTGGCACGCCCAATGGTTCAAGCCCGGCAGTTCAACGATCGTCGTCGCAGGCGATATAACTATGGAAAAGCTTTTGCCGATGCTTGAGCAAGCTTTTGGAGCGTGGAGATCCGGCACGGCCCCGAAAAAGCAATTAACAACGGTTCCAAAAACGCAGGGAAAGAGAATATATTTGATCGACAAACCGGGTGCACCCCAATCGACGATATTGGCGGCACACGTTACATCACCGAGCGGACAGGCTGAAGATCTGGCGAGCGAACCGCTTTTTAGAAACTTCGGCGGAATGTCGACATCACGTCTTAACAGGAATGTGCGGCTTGATAAGCATTGGAGCTATGGTACCCAGGGCGGTTTGCGTGAATCGCGCGGTCAGCAGGTTTTCTTTGTTTTGGCACCGGTTCAGACGGATAAAACAAAAGAATCGATGGTCGAGGTGATAAAAGAAATTCGTGCCGTCGCCGGCGAAAGACCGGTCGCCGGCGAAGAATTTGAAAGCATTATGCGAAACATGTCTTCGCGTCTGCCGGGAAGATTTGAAACGCTTTCCGCACTCGAGGGCGCTGCGATCGATCAGGTCAATCTTGGTCTTGCTGATAATTATTGGGCAACGTATGGTGCAAACGTTCGTAAACTTACCGAGGCTCAGTTATCGGCAGCGGGAAAGAAATTTGTTCAGCCGGATGATATCGTTTGGATCGTGATCGGTGATCTTTCGAAGATCGAAAAAGGTATCAGTGAACTAAATTACGGTCAGATCATAAAACTCGATTCTGACGGCAACCAGATCCCGTAAGGAAACCAGCTGTCAGATAAGCACTCTTGGAACTTGCAATCGGCTCTTATGACTTGCCACGGGCTAAAGCCCGTGGCAAGTTCAACAAAGATTCTTGGCTTTAGCCGAACGATTCAGACTGTGTCGTTATAATACCTTTCTTCAACCACCCGTCAGGTCGCTGTTAAGAAAAAATTAAAATTCGCTCCCCAAATTGACAAGCCAATCATACAAACACTCCATTCCTCCTGCCTGCGCCAATAATTTAAAATGCGCAGATTGAACTTTTTTCATTGAGATACACATTCTCAGTCTCAACTCGTCAAGAAAGATTTTCGATTTACTAACTTACCGCGGTTTGATAATGTTGTTTTAAGTCATTGTATAGCAGAGTTTAGATACCTCTATGATCAATTTCGACCAGGAAATTTGCACGGATTTTAAAGCGTCTTCAAGCCGTGAATGGCTCGAAACAAATGGGATCGGCGGATTTGCTTCGTCGACGATCTCCTGCGCAAATACTCGCAGATATCACGGGCTGCTAACTGCGGCAACTGATCCGCCGCTCGGGCGAATTACGATGCTTTCGAAGTTTGAAGAAGTTCTGACTATCGACGGCGAGGACTACGAGCTTTCCGCAAATCAATACCCCGACTCAATCCACCCAAAAGGTTTCCAGTATTTAAAGACTTT
>JBGTEI010000294.1:0-1837 GCA_041747875.1 Pyrinomonadaceae bacterium
GATCTAAATTACAAAGTCGTTGCCAGAGTAAACAACGAGCATTGCATCAAATGCAATCTCTGCTACATCGCCTGCGAAGACGGGGCGCATCAATGTTTCGATTTTGACGAAAATAAATTTCCGGTTGTTGATGAACCGGAATGTGTCGGCTGTAATTTATGCGCGTTGGTTTGCCCTTCGCCGGGAGCAATAGATATGGTGCGATTGGACGACGGAAGTAATCCGATGAACTGGAAAGAATATTCTGCGAATCAATCTTAAGTTTCCAGAATTGTTCGAATTTTTGTGGCAAGTATAGACGGCGTGAACGGTTTGCTTAAAAAATGTACGTCTTCTTCTAAAACGCCGTGTTTGGAGATTATGTCGTCAGTGTAGCCGGACATAAAGAGAATCTTCGATTCAGGATGCAATTCCTTCACTTTTTTTGCCAAATCCTTACCGTTCATTCGCGGCATAATCACATCGGTCAACAAAAGATGGATCGGGTCTTTGTAAAGCTCCGCAAGCTGCAACGCTTGTAATCCGCTGCTTGCTTCAAAAACCTGATAACCGAGAACATTTAAGACTTCGACTGCGGCGCGCCTAATCTGTTCCTCGTCTTCGACCAGCAGAATCGTTTCATTCCCACTTGGAACCGTTGATGGCGATTCTACTAATTCCTGTTCCGGAACGTTATCAATTCGCGGAAACTGGATCGCAAACGAGGTTCCCTTTTTCGGGGCTGATTCAACCCAAATAAATCCGTTTGACTGTTTCACGATTCCGTAAACCGTTGCCAGCCCAAGGCCCGTCCCTTTGTGCGCTTCTTTAGTTGTAAAAAACGGTTCAAATATACGATGCCGAGTGCTTTTGTCCATGCCAACACCGCTATCAGAAACGAACAATTCGATATACGAACCCGTGGGTTGGGTTTTAAGTTTCTTCGAGTATCGGTCAAGTTCGGTATTTTTTGTCGCAATCACCAGTTTTCCGCCGTCAGGCATCGCGTCCCGAGCGTTTACAGCAAGATTCATCAAAACCTGTGTGATCTGATTTTGGTCAACAAAGCAAACTCCGAGGTTCGGATCGAGATCGAGTTTGATTTCTATATCTTCACCAATTAATGATCCGATAATCTTCTTAAACTCGTTGACAACTTGGTTTAATACGACCGGATTCGGTTGAAGAGTTTGCTTTCGACCAAATGCAAGGAGTTGTCTAACCATCGTCGCGGCGCTATCGGTAACAGATTTGATCTCGTCGATTCTGAAACGAACAGGACTTTCCACCGGTAGCTGCAGCTTTAACATGTCAATATGCAACATAATCACAGCCAAGAAGTTGTTAAAATCATGTGCCACGCCGCCGGCAAGTCTCCCTATCGCCTCCACTTTGCCAGATTGCCGTTGCTTCTCCTCTGATTCAAGATACGCCTGTTCAGTTTCTTTTGCGGCAGTGATATTTTGCTTTGTTCCCCAAAGCCGCATCAATTTTCCGCGTTGGGCATTTCCCAGAAGATTGTTAACAAAATATCGTTTGTTTCCGTTCCGGTCTTGCTCTACCGTTTCTTTGTTGATCAAATTGTAACCGGATTCGATAAAGGCGCGAAGATAGTCCTGATGTTCGTCATTGTCCCGTTTTAGAAAATAATCTAGACGTTTGTTGACCAAATCCCGCGCCTGCTTAAAACCATATTGCTTCGCCATCGCGTCATTGCATTCGGCGATAAATCCGCGTTCATATATTAATTCGATCTGATCTTCATATGGAAGCAGATATGAAATTGGCTTTTCAAGCTCGAGTCTCCAAATTCCTTCGCTGCTTTGGCGGATAAACGCACGGTAGCGTTCTTCAGAAT
>JBGTEI010000295.1:0-5324 GCA_041747875.1 Pyrinomonadaceae bacterium
TGGCTTATGACGCACGTGCAGACAATGAAGAACGGGTCATACGTGTTTGGACGCAAGCTGCCGCAAACTTTATTCAATCCCCGGTAACCACGATCGGCTCCGCAGTCACCGGATACGTAAGCTATCTCGCAAATTTGCGTTCTGCCCAAAGTGAGAACGATAAACTCAAACAAAAAATTCAAGAACTTGAGGTTAATGTTCAAGAGAGCAAAGAACTTTCGGTTGAGAATAAGCGACTCAAATCGCTCCTCGAATTAAAAACGGATTCGGAGATCAAAATTCTGCCCGCGCAGATAATCGGACGCGACACATCGGTGTGGTTTAATGCTGCGGTGATAAACCGCGGAAGTCTAGATGGCGTGAAGCTGAATATGCCGATCGTTGTAAACGGCGGATTGGTCGGAAGGGTAACTGCCGTAAGTCCGCTGACCGCCCAGATCGACCTAATAACGCGTGATAAGTCGGGATTGGGTGCGATAGTTGGAGAACTCGGATCATCAAATGCGCTCGGGGTAGTTAAAGGAACAGGGGACAAAGACGTTTTGGAAATGCATTATGTGCCCGGCTATGAATCGGTAAAGGTCGGCGATGTTGTTTATACGACGGGTCAGGGAGGAGTTTATCCACCCGGTTTGAAACTCGGAGATGTTGTCGAAGTTAGAAGCGGTTCTGCTACGGTTCCCCACCAAATATTTATTAGACCGAGCGCAAAACTTTATTCTATGCAGGAAGTTGCGGTTTTGCTTTACACGCCTCCGCCTCGTCCGAAATATGAAGATGCGCTGCCAAATGCCGTAAATGAAGAAGATAAATCGGATACTCTGAAGGAAAAGAAGTAGTTTGGACGATGGAGAATCTCAAGATCACAATTGCTTTGATTGTCGCGATAGCGCTTCAGTGGACGTTGCGAAACGTTGCTGAGCCGTTTGCGTACATTGATCTTCCGTTAATTATCGTTGTTTATGCAGCGCTTCAGAGAAATTCGATAAAAGCTTTGTTTTTTGGAACATTTGCCGGTATTGCCGTAGACGCATTGAGCGGCGGTCTTTTAGGAGCAAATGGATTTTCGAAAACACTTGTCGCATTCGTCATTTCTGAGATCGCCCGCAGGGTATATTTAGACAACCTTCTACTTCGCATCCCCGTCATAGCAGGTGCTTGTTTACTGGATGATCTTGTTTATTTTGGGATGCACCGGCTCCTCGGACAGAACCTCTACAGTCCCTTGGTTATTACAATGGCATATACTCTTATAGGGACGACAATTGCAGGAACTTTTATTTACCTGTTTTTAGATAGATTTTCATCGAGTTCACTAAAGCGGCGGAAGAAGGATTACTTTGCACCGCGCCGTCAGACCAGGCGTCGTAATCCGATCCGCCTGGGAAGAAAATAATAAGTACATGAAGCTTCACGATTATGCGCAAAATTTGACGATCCGCATAGGAACCATTCAGGTGGTCGGCCTTGTTTTTCTCGCGATCCTCGGTGTTCGGCTTTATCACCTTCAAATAAACAAGGGCGAGTATTATGCCGAGCGCGCGCAAAACCAGCGGATCAGGGTAATTAGAATTCCGGCACCCCGCGGCGCAATTTTCGATCGAAACGGAACCCTTTTGGTTGACTCCCGTTCAACATACAACGTCACACTGAATCATGAGCCGATAAAAAACATTGATGTCCGAGATAGGATAGATGAATACGCTTCCGGTCTCGGCGTCGAGATCCAATTTGTGGAGGAACGGCTTGATCTGATAAAAACGCGCCCGGAGTATGAAACTCTTGTTTTAAAGGAGAACGCAAACCTCGAAGATATTACCTGGGTCGAAACACATTCGCTTGAATATCCCGAACTTAGGATCGAACTCCAGCCTCAAAGATTCTACCCGCTGGGAGAATCGCTTGCGCATGTGTTGGGATACGTCGGTGAAATTAGTCCGAAGCAGCTTGAGAAGCCCGAGTATCAGGAAAAGGGTTTCAGACCCGGAGATATTATCGGAAAAGGCGGTGTTGAACAGTATTATGACGCGAATTTGCGAGGCAGGAACGGATATCGAAAGGTTATAGTCGATAGCCGCGGACGTGTTCAAAGCGAAATTGAATCGGTGCCGCCGCAGGCCGGTCAAGATCTTTATCTGACAATTGACTATGAGCTTCAAAAAACTGCAGAACTTGCACTAGCTAATTCTCCATCAAAACGGGGCTCGATAATCGCATCGAATCCTCAGAATGGAGAGATATTGGCGATGGCATCTGCTCCCTCGTTTGATCCGAATATTTTTGTTCAGGGAAGTGGGACACCGGAAGGAAAAAAACAGATCTCTGAGTATTGGAACAATAAGGACCGCCCGCTCTTTAACCGGGCAATACAAGGCAGATACCCACCCGGTTCCACCTGGAAGATCCCCGAGTCGGTTGCCGGGCTCCAACAAGGAAAAATAACCGTCGCAAGTTCAAACATCGTATGCGGCGGTGGAATTACGATCGGAAACAAATTTACGCGATGTATGGGGAATCATGGAACTCCCGATCTGAAATATGCTATCACCCATTCCTGTGACGGCTATTATTATCGTTTGGGTTTGAAAATGGGATTGGAAGGAATGATCGATATGGTCGAAATGTTTGAATACGACAAGCCGACGGGCGTTGATCTTCCAAATGAAGTGACAAGCAGAACACCGAAATATTATCGGGAAGCGGTTGAGAAGAGATACGGGGGAAGATGGGTCGATATTGAGACGGTTTTCGCTTCGATCGGACAGGTAACTGTAATCGTTACTCCGATCTCAATGCTAAGAGCAGTTTCGAGTGTCGGAGTCGGCGGGAAGTTATTTGTTCCGCATCTACTGAAGGAATTTAAGGAAATTGGGCCCGTAGGTCATAAGAATACTGCGAATTACGTCCCCGGTCGTCCGGTTGTAAATTATACGCATGGTGATCTAAAGATCATTCCTATGACGCCGGAACAAAATAAGATGGTGCTGGATGGCATGTATGGTGTGGTAAACGGTGGAGGAACGGCGAGCCGAATATCGATGGGACCTGAATTTCCGATCGCCGGAAAAACCGGCACGGCGCAGGTTACCGAGCTTGGAAAAGACGTCGGGGACTTAAAAGATCACGCCTGGTTCGTCGGTTTTGCACCGGCTTATGATCCACGAATTGCCGTAATCGCAATAATCGAAAACTCGGGGTTTGGCGGAACGCACGCTGCTCCGGCAGTAAAGAGTGTGTTTGAGACCTATATAAATTTAGGAAAGCCAAAGGTGGATGAGAACGATACGGAAAAAGTGCCGGACAGCAGTTCAGTAGCAAAAAAACGGAAATAAAATGGTTTCGGTAATCGAAAAAAGACAAATACGGGATTTTGACTGGTTAACCGCGGTGATCGCGGTAACCATCGTTTCGTTCGGCGTCTGGCAGATCTATAATGCACTGCCCGAGGAAACCTACTGGACTAAACAGATATATGGTTTGATAATTGCGCTCATCGCGATGGCGGTTGTGGCGGTTACGGATTATCGAAGGCTGATCGACGCCGCACCGTTTTTTTATATCGTCGGGTTGCTAATGCTCGCGCTCGTATTGGTTCCGGGATTGGGTGTAAAAGTAAATGGTCAACAAGCCTGGCTTCAGATCCCTTTGATCGGCCGATTCCAGCCGTCTGAATTTGTAAAGATCCCGGTTGTGCTGATGCTGGCGAAGTATTTCGGCAATCGCAAACTTGGGTCGCTCAGATTCAAGGAAGTTTTGATCGGTTGCGGCATCCTTGCTTTGCCGGTCGGACTAATTATGCTGGAACCGGACGCCGGACAGGCAATGACCTATTTCCCGATCATTGCGGTAGTTATGTTTTTGTCCGCGGTAAAAATGCGCTACGTGTTGATAACGCTCCTAGCTGCGATGATCTTTATTCCGGTTTCATACATGGTGGGCGTTCAGACAGGAATTATCAAAGGTTATCAAAGAGAGCGGATTGAAGTTATTTTAGATCCGGAGAATGCCGATCCGAGAGGATATGGCTATCACACTTTTCAATCGATCATTACTGTTGGAAAAGGGAAATTGACCGGGATCAAGGGTGACAAAGGAGTTTCGCAAAGCGAACTAAAGTTTTTGCCGGAACCGCATACAGATTTTATTTTTGCTGTTACCGCTGAAAACACAGGATTTGTTGGTTGTATTTCGCTGCTTCTGGCTTATGCCCTGCTGCTTTCGAGATTAGTGGTAGGAGCGCGGGAGTCTCCGGATCGCGTTGGGATGTTAGTTATAATGTCGATCGTCGGGGGAATGACTTTTCAGATCTTTATGAACGTCGGAATGGTGCTCGGTATATTGCCGGTGATCGGTGTTCCGCTGCCACTGATGAGTTCGGGTCTTTCGGCGATATTATCCACTTTTATCGCGATCGGGTTTGTGATTAGTGTTAAAATGAGGCGATTTGTCAATTAGGAGTTTTTGTACGTTATGGCAAGAGATGGAAGTATATTTGAGACGAAGGAAGTAAAGTCCGTTAACAAAAAACGCAATTATTGGAAGATCTTGTGGTTTCCTGTTGCGCTTTTTTTAGCATTATCCGCAGGCGGATTGACCGGGATCCTTGGTTCCTATTATTTGAACAACTCCCGTTATGCGTCAGAAGTGTCCGCACTCGCTACGTATCGACCGCCGCAGGTAACGAAGATCTATGCTGATGACGGCGAAACGGTGCTTGCCGAATTCGCGATCGAAAAGAGAATTCCGGTCAAAGAAAAGGATATTCCGAAGGTCGTCAAAGATGCACTGCTTTCGATCGAAGACTACAGATTTTACGATCATATGGGGATCGACCCCTATAGGTTGGCTGGAGCGGTTTTCAGGAACATAACCTCAGGAAAACGTGAAGGTGCTTCGACGATCACTCAGCAGTTGACAAAGAATCTATTTCTATCGAGAGATCAGACACTTACCCGCAAAGTTAATGAATGGCTCATGGCGCTTGAGATAGAGCGTTTTTATACAAAGAATCAGATCCTCGAAATGTATATGAATTATGTTTTTCTCGGGGCCGGTGCTTATGGCTTTGAAGCGGGAGCGAGAACATACTTCGGGAAAACACTTAAAGATCTGACCCTTGAAGAAGCCGCACTTCTGGCGGCGATCCCAAAATCGCCTGAATATTCACCGACGAGAAATATGGAAAAAGCCAAATCGCGTCGGAACATCGTGCTTGATCAGATGGCGCGGTACGGGCACATCACACAGGCGCAAGCAAATACAGCGAAAGCCAAGCCAATAAAATTAGCTGATTCGGCTTATTACCAATCGCTTCCAAAATCTAC
>JBGTEI010000296.1:0-6637 GCA_041747875.1 Pyrinomonadaceae bacterium
TTTTGGTGCCAATATAATCAAGTTTTTTGATGGCGGGTGGTTCCCGCTGGTGCTTGCATTGATCATTTTTACTTTGATGATGACCTGGAAAAAGGGTCGAAGCATGATGCAAAGGCGTATTCAGCGTGAAACCCAGTTACTCGAAGAATTTTTAGAGCATTTAGATGACAAGAATGTGATCCGGATCCCCGGGACCGCGGTCTTTATGAATGGTAATGCATCCCGCACTCCGGTTGCACTGCTTCACAATCTGGAACATAACAAAGTTCTTCACGAGAGAGTGCTTTTTGTAACGGTAAAAACGAAATCGATCCCGTTTATAAACGATGACGACAGGGTGGTGATGGAAAAACTCGGAAACGGATTTTCACGCATGAAGATCTATTACGGATATATGCAGGATCCTGATGTTCCGAAAGTTTTGAAAAATCTTGACAATTTGGGGTTTGAATTTAAGCTGAAAGAAACTACTTTTTTTCTCGGACATGAAACGATCATTTCGAGCGAAAAGAGATCGGGGATGGCGCGCTGGCGTGAAAAACTTTTTTCAGTTTTGGCAAGGAATTCCCGAAGCGCGACAACTTTTTTTAAGATCCCATCGGAGCGGGTAGTTGAAATGGGAGAACAGATCGAAATTTAAGACGTAGTTTAAGCGGTGATAATTACCGCTCTCGTTCCCATTAGTTCCGAGAAATCTTTTGAATATATTGTATCGACGCGTCGTACTTCGCTGATCGCTTCTACTACATCCTGACTTTGAATAAAGCCGTCTTCGACGTGTTCGATCGCCCAAAGATCAATATGCTGTGCGGTTCTGAATACTTCGACGATAAGACTCAGATATTGAGACTTCGTTTCGATATGAGTTCCGAGTTTTCCTCTTTGTGCGAATTCAAGGTCATTCCAAAATGTATCGCTTTTGCGAACCCATTCCTCACGCCAGGCTGTCCAGCCGAGAGACTCCTTAAGTCCTTGTTTTCTGGCGTGAGGAAGCTTTAAGAAAAGCAGGTCGGTGTAATTTTCGGCGATAAATTCATTTGCATCTTTATTGTGACATGCATTATTTTGTCCGTTGTTTGAAGGTTCGCTTCGAATACTCCAGAGCCTTTTATAAATGCTTGACAATGGCTGCCGTAATTCGCGGGTTTGATCATCAAACGAAAGCGCGTAATTCCCAACTTCGATGCCAATACTCAATGCGATCGCCTGTGACATCGGGGATTCGAGTTTTAGAATGTTCTGCCTGACATTATCAAACCACCACGCGTCACTTTCGCTAAACCAATTTATAAGAGCCGGATTGTTTAAGCGATATTGCGGAATATACACGTCTTCCAAAATTATCTCGATCTCTTCTTCGGATAAGACCTCGCCGTTATTCTCGATCACAGCGGTCGCCTCGACGAACGCCGATTTGAGCACGTCATTGGCAAGTACCTTTACGTCCCAGGTTTTTAAAGATCGGCCAAGTTTGGGACTATCCAGAAACGGCATCGAGATCGACTTAAACTCGAGACGGCGCAATATGTTGAGTTCAAACGCAAGCCACGATTTTGGTATATTTTGGGACATTTTTAATATAGATCAAATGAGAAGCAATTATTAAAACCGGCAGCAAATTTACTAAACTTCGGCGAACGACCGTAGCTCTTCGATATTGCTTAAAGCGAGGAAAATTCGTGCGACCTTTGGATCAAATTCGATGCCGGCCCATTCGCCGATGTACCTTCTCGCCTCATCTTCCGAGATCGGAACGCTAAAAGGTCTTGCGTCGGTCATCGCCGCGTAAGTATCGACGACCCGAAGAATTCTTGAGGCAAGCGGAATGCTTTCTCTTTCGAGTCCATCCGGGTAGCCCAAACCATTCCACCATTCATGATGCCAACGGACGATCAATTGAACCGCGCGTGCCATACCGCGTTTTGCTGTTTCCTGTTCACCGATCACAGGATGCCGCTGCAGATCCATCCTTTGTTCGTCGCTTAAAACCTTATCCGTGTGAATATAATCGCGGTTCATTACCATTTCACCAATATCATGGAATAGGGCAGCCTGCTGAAGCGCAAGTCGGTCCTGGACCGCAAGATCAAACTGCCGTGCAACGGCATCGGCCAAAACTGCAATTCTGGCAGCGTGCGGGTGCGGATATCCTTCAAAATCGTCGATCTTGATCGCCGTTTGCAGTTGATCCTCATCGATCGTTAGCTTGTCTAAAGATAAAAGTTCAAAGGCTGACATAAATTGATGTAGTGCCGATCTCAGAAATCAACATTGGCGCATTAAAGACAGTTAAATTCTAAAGCGATTTTACCTTAAATTGACAAAATCTCAATTGCGCGAATTTTTATCCGGTTCTTATGCTTTTCCGGAAACACGATCCAATAAGGATTGCGCCTCTTTGTTATTGGGACGAATCTCAAGAAGTTTTCTTAATTCACCTTGTGCGCGAACCGTTAATCCAATATCAAGATAAAGCTCGGCGAGCATCATTCGATATTCCGAATTCCGATCATCAAGATGGATCGCAATCTGCATTTCGCTTTCGGCCCGATGGCGGTGCTTTTTGATATTTGAAAGTGCTTTTCCTAAATAGGCGTGATAATGGGCTTCTTCTCCGTTTAATGCTACAGCTCTTTCCAAAAACGGCAGCGCCTTTTCATAATCTCCGCTCATCAGGAGATTAAATCCTGATTCAAACTGGTCACTGGCAGTTTGAGCATTCTTGTTAGACTCAAAATCTTCTTTTTCGACCACATCACTGCCTGTTTTTTTCGCAGCGGCTTCAATTACCTTTCGGAGCTTGAAATCATATACTTCTCTTGAGTCTTTATCTTTCAACGTGTCATAAGCACGCGCAATTTCGGTAAATGCTTTTTGAATTTGGGCGTGTTTTTCGTCACGTATCTTTTTGTGAAAGAGATCCGGGTGAAAGTTTTTTGCGTAGTTGAAATAGATCTTCTTAATGCTGCCGATATCGGAATCCGAAGAAACATCAAACATTTCGTAATGTGTAGCCGCGGCTTCTATTCTTTTAAGATAAACTTCCAGCGAAACGTCCTGTCCTTTTTCTTTTTGTCGCAGGTCTTCGGCCTCTTTTTCTTCCGCCTCTTTGGCTTGCCTTGCGGTTTCTTTCTCGAGACGGGAAATTTCCTGTTGGTCTTCAAATGACGTTGCGGATCTTGTCAGGGTCAGTTTGGCTTCGCTGATCTTCGAAACGTCGGACGGCTTTATGATCGAATTCCAGTTTTGCCGTTTTATAACACCGCCAAGCCATAAGCCGTATAAGATCATAAAAACTTCGTCGCTATCCAATCCGGACATTGACCTGATCTCATCGATCGTCAACGTGTCCTCGCCGATTCGCGACAGAATAAAGGCTTCATTTGGCGTTGGGTTGAGATCCAGATAATTCGTATCATCCGTACGTAAACTAAATTTTTCAGTGACACTTCTGAAGCGGCCAAGGATTTCTTTGATAACGATATTCTTAGAATACTCTCTCAGGAGTTTTCGAACATCGAGTTTGACGCCGATCCCTTCTTTTATCCTTGCAAGCGGACTAAACTGCCATTCCCCGGAATCCCAGGCGAGGATCGAATTTATTATCTTTGATATCTGGATCATGAAGATCGATTCGATGGCGTGCTTCGAAAGAATTCCTTCATCCGCAAGTTTTTTCGCAAGGTGGACATCATTTGTAAATCCCTCGATCTTTTTGAGCTTTTCGCGCGAAATAATATTTTCGGCAAGCAATATCTCAAACAGCTGATTGTCGCGGGAATTTGAGACGGCAAAGATCATCGCGCCGTTTTCAAAGTAAACGATCACTTTCTGGGATTCGCGCGAAAGTCTGAGTGAACCATTAAACTCCGCTTGTGCGATCTCGGCAAAGAGCTCCGCGCACAAATGCTTTGCTAAACGTCCTCCGACCTCTAATTTTGTTTCTTGAGCTTCCATTTAGAAGTATCGAAAAAATGGAACGGGCAGGCACTGACAAAATCCAGCCACAGAACTATAATAGCAAATCAAGTCGATCCGGGTTAAATGAAATTAGCAGGAAACCGGTCCGCACTCGCCCTCGGGCTTTGCAGCAAATTGCGAAAAATTTGCGATGTATTTAGAATTGAACAAACTTAGAAATCCTTACTTTTGAATTCAGCTAAATGACAAATAAAGAGATCATCATCCGCGAATGCGTTTCACCGGAAGAATTGGCCCGCTGCGTAGCTCTCCAAAAAAATGTTTTTAATTTACCCGATCTGGAAATTTCTCCCGTTAGACATCTGATCGTCACACAACATGCGGGCGGATTTACGCTCGGCGCTTTTGACGGTGAACAACTTGTTGGCTTTGTTTTGTCGGTCGTATCCTTTATCAGAAACGAAAAAATGTTTTACTCGCATATGACGGCGATCGATCAGGCTTACCAAAACTATGGGATCGGTTCGCGTTTGAAATGGGCACAGCGCAGGAGGGCGATCGAAGAAGGTGTAAGGTATATCAAATGGACTTTTCAGCCGGTTCAGGCACGAAATGCATTTTTCAATTTGGAAAAGCTCGGCGCGACCGTAACCGAGTATCAGCCGAATTTCTACGGTACGGATTACGCGGCGGACGACGACGATTCCTTAAAATCAGGTATCGATAGCGATCGGTTGTTTGCTCAATGGGAACTTACATCAGAGCGCGTAACAAAATTATCAAACGGCGAACCCGATATGCTGACTGGAAATGTTGTCAGGAAAATTAGAATTCCAAACAATTGGAACGAACTGATAAAGTCAGACCGCAGTCAAGCGATCGCCGAACAAAATCGTGTAAAGGAAGAGTTTTCAGAAGCAATTGCGGGCGGATTGGTTTGCCGCGGATTTGAAAAGGACGAGACGGATCCGAAATATCTTTTGTTTAAAAAGTAGTTCTAATTCATTCTTATCTAACTTATGAGCATCTTCAAGATCGATCCGAATATTGCAAAAGCAGAAACGCTGGCGACTGAATTCTATCTCGATGACGATTATTTTGAGGAGTCAAAAGAAAAGATCTTTGCCCGTTCGTGGCAATTGATCGGGCGTAAAACTGAGATCGAAAACCTCTCGCCGAAAACATTTCTCGAGGGTTTTATTGACGAGCAAATATTACTCACTGCCGACGCCGAAAGACATGTTTCTTGCGTGTCAAACGTTTGCACTCATCGCGGAAAGGTTTTGGTGGAGAATGATTGCAAAGCGGACGGGATCAAATGCAGCTATCATGGCAGGACGTTTTTGTTAAACGGCGAATTTAGGTCGATGCCGGAATTTGAGAATGTCGAAAACTTTCCAACCGGGAAAGATGATCTGAAACGTATCCCATTTGAGATCTGGGAGGATTTCGTTTTTGCCTCGCTTGATCCGTTTGCTGCTTTTGGGGATTTTATTTATGAGATACACGCTGCGACCAGCGGTTTTGATTTTCAAGGTCTGGTAAAAGTCTCAGAAAAAGATTATTTTATCGACGCGCACTGGGCTCTTTACTGTGAAAATTACCTCGAAGGATTCCATATCCCTTTTGTTCACAAAGACTTGAATCGTGAAGTAGATTACGGTACTTATAAAACCGATCTTTTCCGACTCTCAAGCGTTCAAACGGGATATAGCAATGATGGCGAAATTGCCGCGCGATATTTCTTTGTATTTCCAAATTTGATGTTTAACTTTTATCCATGGGGGATTTCGGTAAACATCGTCAAACCATTGTCGAAAAGCCGTTCGAAAGTTTCCTATATGACGCTTGTTTCTGACGAATCAAAAGTGGATCAGGGAGCCGGCGGTGATCTTGAAAGAGTGGAATTTGAGGATCAGGCAGTTGTGGAATCCGTGCAAAAAGGGATCCGTTCCAGGTTTTATGATCGGGGTCGATACTCGCCGACCCGCGAGCAGGGAACACATCATTTTCACCAACTGATCTGCAAGTTTATGACAGATTGATCAAGATTTATGAGTAAACCAGAATTCGAAATTGAAACCTTACGTGCGCAGATCGATCGGCACAATGATCTCTACTATCTACAAAGCGAACCCGAGATCTCAGATGCCGAATATGATGCTCTAATGCGGCGCCTACGTCAGATCGAAGAGGCGCATCCTGAATTGGTTACGCCCGATTCGCCAACGCAGAGGGTCGGCGGAAAAGCAGAAGGCTGGAATTCATTTACCCACCGTGTTCCGATGATGAGTCTCGACAATTCATACAACATCGATGAACTGCGGAAGTTTGACGAACGCTGCCAAAAGCTTGCGGACGGTCGTGCTTTTGAGTATGTAGCCGAACTAAAGATCGATGGTTTGAGTTTGTCGCTTCATTATGAAAACGGCGTATTGGTTGCCGGAGTAACACGCGGTGACGGACAAACCGGTGATGAGGTGACACCAAATGTAAAAACGATACGTTCGATCCCGTTGATCCTGAAAGGGAATTTTCCGGAAACGATCGAAGTTCGCGGCGAAGCATTTATCGCAAAATCTGTGTTCAGGCAGATAAACGCGGATCTCGAAGAACGCGGAGAAAAGACCTTTGCAAACGCCAGAAACTCTGCCTCCGGAACGATTCGGATGCTTGATTCAACGGTAGTCGCGTCGCGCCGGTTGGATATGTTTCC